>JAJFFE010000289.1 GCA_021776775.1 Planctomycetota bacterium
GTTCCTTCTTCCGTCCCTGTCCCGTCCATCCACCCATCCACGCCCTTTAAAGGGGGGCGTGTTGGATGGGAAGTGGATGCGGGGTTCGGCCGTGCTGGACGCGGGGTGGATGATTAGTGGATGCAAAGTGGACAGCCTTCACCTTGGCAGGCGTAGTCGCTCATGGAGCATTCGTCTATTCTTGCGTGATATCCGTTCTCTTCTTTTGTGGCGTATCCGCTCCTTGCCATTCTCTTTAGGGCTTCCCCAGCAGCGGCAGTTGAGCACCGGATGGCTATTGCTAAGCGAGCACCTGGGAGCTTTGACTCGTGGGGCGCGAGAGTGGATGCGAAGTGGATGGCCTTCGCATAGTTTCCGAGCTTCGCGGGCGGTACGGGATTTAGTTCCCATGTACTCGAATCGGCAGGCGTAATGAACCCTGCGACTCGTGGTCGACCGTGCTCATCAACGTGTCCGTCGAGTGGAGCGCCCCCGATTTCAAAGTTCCAAGGCGCAGGTTTGTCGCGGTCCTTGAGCTTGTTGCAACTGACCGTTCTCCGGGTGGAGCCGGATTCGATCTCGACCCCGAGCGCCCAATCTGCGTTATCGATCAGGCGGCGTGCGTTAGCCGGCCTGTTGCCCTTTCCCCAGCCGCAGTGGTGCAAGAACGTCACCCCGATCCCGACTGCGTCACGGACGATTCTGAGTCCCTGGTAAATCGGGTTCGCGTCTGTGTCGAGATTAGCGTCCGCCGCGAAAACGCTCAACGTGTCGAAGGTGACGACTTCAATGCTCTGCCGCTTCGCGAGCCGGGAGAAACGGCGCATTTGGCCAGTGTCGGTCAGCGATAGGGAGTCGGTGCAAACCCGAAAGTTCTCGCGGGCGGCTTGCGCATAGTCCGGGTTCTGCTGACACCACATCGCGACTCGAAAACGGATATGGCCGGCAGCTTCGCCGGCCATGTAGAGCACCCGAGACTGCCTGACTTCGCAGGCGAACCACGGTTTTCCGCTGGCGATGGAGAGCAGCCGGTCTAGCTCAAGGAAGGTCTTACCGGATTGGTTTACGCCCCACATTACGCCAATGGACTCGGACGGCAGAAGTCCCGCTACGAGCCACGAAGGTTCGGGAAGTGCTTCCAGGTCTTGCAGAGTGTAGAAGCGAAAATCCGGCTCGTTCGTGAACGTGTCCGCGCCCCCGGCAAGGGTGGCCGCCTCGGCTTCGTCCAGCAGGAAGCGTTGGTTCAGGCTCAGAGCCAGTTTGAGCTTCTTGCCTTGGTCACGCTGGCGGGCTAGGTGTCCGAGTCTCTCGACGTCTCGAGCCCACTCTTTCGGGAAGTGATATGAATTGCTCAGGAGATCGTGCTGGAAGTCCGCAATCGTCTCCCTGTCGTACTTCCCTTCGAGCCCTTCATGGAGCGCGGCCAGCGTGTCGTCGTTATCCGTCGCGGCAATTGCCTGGAAGGCGTCCTTTTGTATCGCCTGCCCAAACAAGCTGGGTCGCAGCGCCTCCATAGTCTTCAAGGTTTCGGAGGTCAGCGCGTCCACGGAGTGAAGCAGGTATCCGAGCACCCGGTTCCCGACCTCGACCATCTCCGCGCTCGGTTCCGGCAACGGCGAGAACTTCTCATCGAGTTCAGCGTAGAGTTCCTTCTGTTTGTCCTCCTTGAACTTCTCGTACTTGTCGAGCATGTGCCGCGACCAAGTCACCGCCGGGCCGAGCGAAACCCCGGCCGGTTCGGTGCCTTGCGCGTCCTTCATTTGAATGACGTTGACTGCGCGACCGGAGATTTCGTCGGTTAGGCGTTCCTTAGCGAATTGGCTTCCGCCTGATAACATGGCGTTTCCCTTTGAGTGCCGGCCGGCCCCGCGATGCGACTGCGGGCCGGCCCTTTTTTTGTTGGTCGAGTGTGGACACAACGGTCCCCACTCGCGTGCGCGAAACGTCTTGGCGGGAGTGACTAACTCGCGACGGACTCGCGAACGGGGCGGGGCTTTCGGCGAAGCCACGTGACCAAGTCGGCCTCGAAGATGATGACCTTTTGCGGACTCGGCTTGAACGAAGTCAATCGCTCATCCTCGTCGGGATGATCCAGTGCGCCGCGAATCGAATTCGCGTGAAATCCGCAATAGTCCGCTGCCTCGTCGATGGTCAAAGGGCGACCGTGATCGATCGATGCCATAAGCCGATACTTTCTAGTGAGGCTATCGCCTCCAGTTCTTGCGTGGGGCGGCATCCACGCGACGTCGTTTGTATCGGAACGGTTTTGGTATGGCAACCCTTGTTCCTGTGTGATTGCGTAGTCAATGGCATGGGTTGCCCGACATTAAATATCGGGAAGCGACTACGTAGTCGATGAACACATAGCGCAGTGAAGGCTTGGGAGGGTCACCGTCCGACGACCAAATCAAGGAACGGTTTCACCCGACTGGCTAAGATGCCTCAGCGTTGTTCGAGACGTGCGCAACCATCTCGTCGTTGCTCTGCCGACGGTAGTATGCCGAGACGACTTCGATCGTCGCACCAGCCCAAGAAGCGGTGGTCTCAAGATCGAACCCGTGCAGCCCGGGTCCTCGGACGTCAAGAGTAAGACGAGCTTGCGGAGAGCCCCGCCGGCACAAACCGATGAACGCCCTTCGACAGTCGTGGAACATCGGCGAGAACGTCTCGTCGTCGAGCGCGAGAGCCGCTCGCTTCACGGCACTAGAGTAGTTCTCTTTGATAGACGATGGGGTCGCTTCAGCGAAGACGGGAGCGTCCGGGTGAAGCAGCGTCAACGCATCCACGTGATCCCGAAGTTCGTCGCGCCACTCGTCGAGTGCTTGGAGTGCCTCTGGCCACACCGGCCTCTCGAAGGGATTGCCGTTCTTCAAAAGCGAGCCCGGAAGCGCCCATTCGCAACGGTGAGTCGGCGCACCAACTTCGAGGATGTGTTTCCACTTGAGACCAATCAACGTGCGACGACGGAGGCCGCTGTACAAAGCCACTCGAATCAATGGTCTCAAGAATCTCGGCGGCTCCAGGAGCTTTCGACTCGATGAACGATTCGCGTACTCGATGACCTGGGCGAACGGCTCACCCGCCGCCGCGATGAGTGCGGTGCGCTGCTCATCGGTCATGTAGAACGTCTTTTCCCGCGTGAAATCTCCTTTGACTTGCTTGATGGCAGCCACGGGGTTTCGCTCCAGCACTCCAGAATAGGCATCCTCGTCAATGACCCACCGAAACAGGGTTCGCAGATAGCTGGCTTCGGTGTTGATCGTGCTGGCGGATAGCTCCTTCCCGTGCGCCTTGTTCGCCCTCCGCGCGTGCTTCCCTGGCCGTCTACAGATCTTGCCCGACCTGCGGAGAGCGAAATACTTCCTGAAATCTGCCGTCGTCAGCTTCCGCAGCAGAACGTCACCAAATCGAGGAAGCCAAAAACTCTCAGCGTAGAGCCGCAGACTCTCGCAGTACCTAGCCGACTTGCCTTCGCCTTCCTTCACGGCTAGCCAAGACTCGCACGCCTCTCGGAACGTCGCGAGAGCACGCTTGGCTCGCTCTTCGCGCTCTTCTTGCTCAAGTCGTTCACCGGGGCTGAGGACCTGGAGATCACGAAGCCTCTTAACCATCGATCCAGCCTCGACCAGGTCGGTCGTCTTCAGATTCAGCCAACTACGTCGGCGTCGCGTCGTCCCGTTGTCCAACTCGGTGATGGTGGTAATCCGGGAGTAGAAGTTGCGAAGCTCTCCGCCCTTTGGGGAAGCCTTCTTCACCGGATCGCCGTAGATGATTTGCTGCGTCATGGGGTGGTCCTTTTCCACTTTTGGAGTTGGACCATAGTTGGGGCACAAGCCGAATACAAACGGGACCAACCCGGAACAAGAACGCGCAGAAGTCATTATAAAACAAGCACTGACAAGCATCTACGACATCGCGTGAACACAGGGGGTTTGGGGGGCGAAGCCCCCCAAGATGTCAAGAACGGCGCCTTCCCAGAAGGAAGACGCCGCTCAGGTTTGGATCACCGGTAAGTGTACCGGCCAAAATCGGCGGGCGCTCTGACCGCGCCCGAGTTTTTTTTAGTCGCGATTAGCGTCGACCACCGCCGCCGCGTCCGCCTCGGTCGCCGCCACGGCCACCGCCGCCACCGCCGCCGCGTCCACGCTCGTTGCTAGCGGCCATATCGTAGGTACCACCAGCTGCCTCGATGAGAACGGCTTTGCGCGAGACTCGGATACGTCCTTGTGGATCGACGCCGACGACCTTGACCTTGATCTGGTCACCGACGTTGACGTGATCCGTGACGTTGTCGACGTAGCTCTCGTCGATTTCAGTCACGTGCAGGAGACCCTCTTGCCCCGGGAGCACCTCGACGAATGCGCCAAAATCACGCACCGAAACGACACGACCTTCGTAGTCGGTTCCGACCGCAACCTCTTGGGTGAGCATTTCGATCTTCGATCGCGCCGCGACCGCAGACTCATCGTTCTGTCCCCAAATGGTGACGTTACCCGAGTCTTCGATCTCGATCGTGGCGCCGGTCTCTTCTTGTATTCCTTTGATCATTTTTCCGCCCGGGCCGATGACGAGGCCGATCTTCTCCGGGTTGATTTTGATGCGAAGGATCTTCGGAGCAAACGGCGACAGCGCTTCGCGCGGGCGTTTGAGATCGGTGAGCATCTCGCGAAGGATGTGGAGGCGACCTTCGCGCGCTTGCTCGAGAGCACCGGCGAGAATGTCTCGGTCGATACCGTCGATCTTGATGTCCATCTGTAGCGCGGTGATCCCCTTCTGGGTTCCCGCCACCTTGAAGTCCATGTCACCGTGAGCGTCCTCGCTGCCGAGAATGTCGGAGAGGACACAGACCTTATCGCCGCTCTTGACGAGCCCCATGGCGATACCGGCGACCGGACGCCGAATCTTCACCCCGGCATCCATGAGTGCGAGCGTTCCGCCACACACCGACGCCATGGACGACGATCCGTTCGATTCCATGATCTCACTGACCACGCGAACCGTGTACGGGAAGTCGTCATGGTTGGGGAGCAAGGTGCGCAGGGCGCGCTCGGCCAAGTTACCGTGACCGATCTCACGTCGCTTGGGACCACGGTTGGGCCACGACTCACCGACACAGTACGCCGGGAAGTTGTAGTGAAGCATGAAGGTATCGGTCGACTCATCCATCAAACCGTCGACGCGTTGCTCATCGAATCGCGTTCCGAGCGTGACCACGACGAGGGATTGCGTCTCACCGCGAGTAAACAGTGCGGATCCGTGCGCATGAGGGAGCAACGAGAAGCGGGCGGTGATATCGCGGATGTCCGCGGGACCACGGCCGTCGGCACGCGTCGATCGCTCGAGAATGCGCTCGCGCTCGACTTCCTTCTTCATCTTGGCGAAGGCGTCCTTGACGTCCCCCGGCTCGGGACCGTCGGCGTCTTCGTCTCGATCTTCCGGGCAGAGTTCGGCGAGGATCTCGGCCCTGACGGCATCCATCGCTTCCTTCTTGGAAAACTTGCCCGGCACTTCGATGGCGGACATGAGCTTGTCCCAGCCCATCTCCCGGACCTTGCCGTAGACTTCGGTGTTCTCTTCCGGCGGGGTGAACTCGATCTTCGCTTTGCCGGCCTTCTCGCAAAGCTCTTCGATCATGCCGATCACTTCGCGGACGACTTCGTGGCCCTTGTCGAGCGCGTCGAGAATGACCTCTTCGGTCACTTCTTCCGCGCCTGCTTCGACCATAGTGACCGCGCCACGGTGGCCCGCCACGATCAGGTCGAGTGAACTCGACTCTCGTTGCTCAGTGGTCGGGTTGACCAAGATTTCGCCGTCGACGTAACCCAGTCGAACGGCGCCAG
>JAJFFE010000290.1 GCA_021776775.1 Planctomycetota bacterium
GATACTGCCGCTCTTCTCCGTGGCTGCGTGGATCCCATCGTGGTCGACGACGAGTTCGCCATCGATGGTCAACAAACTCCCGTCGTCGGAGCGCACTCGAAACAAGTACATGGCGTCGCGCGGGATCTTCAGGAACCCCGAGTACTCCAAGCCGTAGTGCTCTTCGAGTCGGCGCGGTGTCAGGTCGAGGCCGGGCAACACTCCTTTGGTAACGGTGGGGAGCGTGCCGAGGTCGTGCACGGAGTTGCACGTGCCTTCGACGTATCGGTATCGAATGCCGAACTCCGGTTGCGCCAACTCGACCGCGGGTCGCGGTTCGACGCGGGTGAAGGTCTGGCGCCGAACACCACTGACCGGTTGGTCGCCGCGGAAGTGGCGAATGGCAAGGTTGCTCGTATCGTCGATGATCCACGGGATAGGTGCGATCGGACTGTCGCCCGTGGGAGTGGTTCCGTCGGTCGTATAACGAACGTCGAAGGAGCCCGAACGAACGAATCCGACGGACGACGTCTCGACGAATCTGTCGAGCGGCACCTCGAACCGCGGCGGATCCACCACCTTCGGTGTCGAGGCGATGTCCAGCACGACCACGGTGGCGACCGGATCGACAGGGTGCGGAGGAACCCGAATACGAAGCGAATCTTCATGGCGCACGACGGCGAGCGGCGGCCGGCGAGCGGTGTCGATCAACGTAGCGGCCACGCCGTGGTTCGCGAGGCCGGGCACCGACAGCCAGCCGTCCGTTGGCCATTCGAACACGTGCAGGTAGAGGCGGGTGGTGTGATCGTCGAGTCGGCGCTGCGTCGCTCGTCCCCACGGCAGATATCCGAACGGGCTGGCGTCGGTTCCGTAGATGGCTTCACCGTTTCGTGACAGCCACTCACCCATTCGCGCGAGCCGTTCACGACTCTCGGCGGGTATGACGCCGGTTCCAGTGGGGCCGACGTTCAGCAGGAAGTTGCCGCCTTTGGAAGCGACGTCGATCAAGTTGCGCAGGAGAGTTTCGTCGCTCTTCCAGTTATCGTCGGCCGCCTTGTAGCCCCACGCGTCGTTGAGCGTCATGCACGTCTCCCAGTCGACGCCGGGAGTTCCGGTCGCGGGGATGTGCTGCTCGGGAGTTCCGAAGTCGCCGCCAACCGCCGGGCCGGTCGCGTCTACCTCGGGATAGCGCACCTTGCCGATTCGATTGTTGACGACAATGTTCGGCTGCAACGATCGCACGAGTTGCTCGAGTTCCGCGGCGTACGCGTTGGTCCACGTCGTCTCCCACTCGCCGTCGAACCAGAGGATGTCAACCGGCCCGTAGTTCGTGAGCAGCTCGGAGACTTGGCTCCTTAGGTACTCGACGTAGCGCCGATAGACGGCACTCTCGTCCGGCATCTCGTGCCAGTCTTGGCGCGGCAGATGATCGGGGTGGTGCCAATCGAGAATGGAGTGGTACCACCCCACACGGATGTCGTGACGACGGCACGCTGCGGCTAGCTCGGCCATGACGTCTCGCCCGAACGGAGAGTCGGCGGCGTCGTAGTCTGTGACCTTCGAATCGAAGAGAGCGAAGCCGTCGTGATGCTTGGTGGTGATCACGATGTACTTCATGCCTGCCCGCTTCGCGATGGTCACCCACTCGTCGGCGTCGAAGTCGACCGGGTTGAAGCGCGCTTGTAGTTTCGAGTACTCGTGGTTCGGGATCCGGCCAATGTGCTGAATCCACTCTGCCACTCCGCCGACCGGTTCCCCGCGGTACTCACCGCCGAGCACTGAATACAATCCCCAGTGAATGAACATGCCGAACCGCGCTTCGCGCCACCATGCCATGCGGTCCACGGAAGGCGCGGGCTCCGCGGATGGGGCGGCGGTGGCTGCTCGGGTTGGCGGGCTGCCGCAACCGATCAACCCACACAGCGAGAGTGACAGGCCGAGGGTGAGGAGGGCGGCGGGTCGTCGCGGGGCCGGTCCGAGGTTGCGGCGTGATGACATGGGTTGCTGGTACTTCTTTTCTTCGGGGTCTTCGTCTTGGGCTGTAGATCGAAGGACGTTTCTCCTTGCGAGATGTCTTCTCTTTCGCGACGAATGGAGCCCGGGCATTGTAGGCTCGACAGTCTCGCGCTACCAGCGGCGAGCCGGTTCGGGGCGTGGGATCGTAGATTCAACGGCAGCGCGCTTGATTCCGCGGGCTGCGTGCGACACGCTCGCCCCTGGACGAAGTTGGTGCGCAAGTTGGGAGGGTGCGATGATACGTTTGATTTCGATCGTCTTCGTGTGTTGCACGGTGTTCGGCTCTACGGTCGCCATGGCGACGCAGCAGGCACTGTCCGTTGAACCTCCGCCCGACCGCCCGGCGTCGGGAATCGAAGAATCCCATCGCTGGATCTTCGAAGCGACGATCGCAGACTTGCACCGTGCCATCGGCGACGGTCGACTGACTTGTGTACAGCTCACGCGCTTCTACGTCGATCGCATCGCGGAGCTCGATCGATCGACGGGTCTGTACTCTGTCATTGTCGTGCACCCGAAAGCGCTCGAGCGCGCGGCCGCCTTGGATCGAGAGTTTGCCGAGACCAAGACGCTTCGCGCCCTTCACGGGATTCCGATCATTGTCAAAGACAACTTCGACACCTTTGATCTTCCCACGACCGCGGGGTCGAGTGCCCTCGCCGGGTCGGTGCCCCCGGACGACGCGTACCAGGTGCGACGGTTGCGTGACGCGGGGGCGGTCATCCTCGGTAAGTCGAACATGGCCGAGTTCGCGTTCAGCCCTCATGAGACCGTCAGTTCCATTCTTGGAGTTACCCGCAACCCGTACGATCTCAAGCGGGTGCCGGCGGGATCGAGCGGAGGAACGGCGGCGGCGGTGGCGGCGAACTTGGCCACGGCCGGGCTGGGCACGGACACCGGCAACTCGATTCGCGGTCCGTCCTCGCACTGCGCTCTCGTCGGCATTCGGTCGACGATCGGGCTGACGAGTCGCGACGGCATTGTTCCGCTGTTCCTCGGTCAAGATGTTGGCGGGCCGATGGCGCGCTGCGTGACTGACGCGGCGCGAATCCTCGAAGTGGTCGCGGGCTTCGATCGTGCCGACCCCGTGACGTACTTGGCTATCGGCGTCGACACGTCCGACTACACGTCGACCTTGACGAAGGACGGATTGCAGGACACGAGAATCGGGATTGTCCGTTCCATGTTCGAAGTCGATCGCACCGATCCACAAGTCGTTGCTCTCATGAACAACGCGATCGCCGATCTCGAGCGGCTCGGTGCGACCGTGGTCGACTTCACGGTACCGCGGTTCGAGCGTCAGCGCGGTGGTCGACGGGGCGGCTTCCGTTTCGACCTGAACAACTACTTGGCGACTCGAGGCCCAGGAGCTCCTGTAAAGACACTGCAAGAAATCGTCGACTCGGGAAAGTACCACGCCTCCGTCGCTCGGCGGTTGCGGGGGGGATTGCGATCACCGCTCCCGACTTCGCCGAGCGAAGAGCCGCTGCCCGGCGTCGAGGGCAATCCAGCGCGAATGATGTTTCGCGCCGCGATGGTGGCGGCCATGGACGAGCAGCGGCTCGACGTCCTGGTCTATCCCACGTGGCGGTACGCACCACGGCGTGTCGGCGACCACGACTCTCCAGCGGGCGACAACAGCCAGCGGCTCGCGCCGCTATCCGGAATGCCGGCGATCACGGTGCCGATGGGTTGCACGTACGCTCGACTCCCGGCCGGCTTACAGCTGCTGGCGCGACCGTTCGACGAGGCCCGGCTGCTGCGTCTCGCCTTTGCCTATGAACAGGGAACTCGACACCGCCGCGCGCCGTCTCGCTTCGATCCGCGCTCTGTCCGGTTCTGAGGCGCGACCGAGGGCCGGTAAGCTGTCGATCACGGTTCGATCGAGTAGACTGTAAGCGTAGTCGCAGAAAAGGATTCCAACTGGAGATCCGGCCCGGTGAAACCTTCGGGCGGATTGCTGCGTCCAACCGCCCCTCGCGGACGAAAGATAGATGATCCGTCCCTGACGTCAAAACGAAAGGCCGTTCATGAACAGCTGGCTCCTCGTCGCATCGATTGCGTTCTCGACCGTGGCGTGCACGCCCGTCGAACTCGACACCGCGACCGCCTCGCAGGGGGCGACCTCTCGACCGGCGTCGCAACCGGCGAAGAAGGACAACCGCCCGGGGGCGATCCCGGACGCGACGGGCCGAGAGATCGCGACGGTCGCGGGTGGATGTTTCTGGTGCATGGAGACGCCGTTCGAGAAGCTCGACGGCGTGACCGCGGTGATCTCCGGGTACATCGGTGGCCAGCAGAAGAACCCGACGTACGAGCAAGTGTCGAGGGGAGAGACGGGGCACACCGAAGCGGTACAGATTCACTTCGACCCGCGTCGAATCAGCTATCCGGACATCCTCGAAGTGTTCTGGCGGCAGATCAATCCGACCGACGCCGGCGGCCAGTTCGTCGACCGCGGCAGCCAGTATCGTCCCGGTATTTTCTATCACAGCGACGCGCAACGGGCACAGGCCGACGCATCCAAGCAGAAGCTAGCCTCGAGCGGGAGATTCAAGAAACCGATCGCAACGGAGATTACGAAAGCAACAAAGTTCTACCCGGCCGAGGAGTACCACCAAGACTTCTACAAGAAGAGCCCGGATCGTTACAACTCCTACCGTCGCGGGTCGGGACGTGATCGTTATCTGCAGGCGACGTGGGGGCAAGACCGCGACTACAAGCCGAAGAAGCCGGCCGTCACCGCCAAGTCGTACCCGAAGCCGAGCGATGGCGAGCTTCGCAAGCGATTGACCGACCTGCAGTATCGAGTCACCCAACAAGACGCGACCGAGCGATCGTTCAACAACACGTACTGGAACAACAAGAGCGCTGGCATCTACGTCGACGTGGTGACGGGAGAGCCATTGTTCAGTTCGCGTGACAAGTTCGTCTCAGGAACCGGGTGGCCGAGTTTCACCCGACCGTTGGTGGCGGATCACGTCAAGGAAGAGCGTGACACCAAGCTCGGCTACGTCCGGGTCGAAGTGCGCAGCAAGCACGGCGACTCGCACCTGGGGCACGTCTTCGACGACGGGCCGGCGCCGACCGGGCTACGGTACTGCATCAACTCAGCCGCGCTGCGGTTCATCCCCGAGGCGGACCTCGTCAAAGATGGGTATGAAGAGTTCGTCGCTCTGTTTTCGGCAGCGAAGAAGAAGTAGCGCCACCGTCCATTTGAGAGCGCCAGAACGCCCGTCCGGTCCCCCCCGGCCGGGCGTTTTCGATGGTGCGCCGCCGCCGAGAATGTTCTTGATGTTCTAATTCTTTAGAATAAGAATGCTCCGCAGGTCCATTTCGACCGATAGGAGCGTCAATGGCACGACCAGCGAATCCGCACCCCACCGACGGTGAGCTCGAGATCCTTCGCATCTTGTGGCGCGACGGACCGACGGAGCTCGGACTGCTGCGCGAACAGTTACGCGATCAGCGCGGCCGTGACGTCGCGAACACGACGGTAGCCACCATGCTGAAAGTCATGGAGGGCAAAGGGTTCGTCAAGAAGACGCAGGGGAGCAAGAGTTATCGCTGGAGTGCGCGGGTAACGCGTCGGACGACGTCCCGTGGGTTGATCGGACGGGTTGTCGACGGGGTGTTCGAAGGCTCGACCAAGGGACTCGTCGCGCACATCCTCGAAGACGGCCGTTTCGACCGAGACGAA
Source organism: Planctomycetota bacterium (assembly GCA_021776775.1). GTDB lineage: Bacteria > Planctomycetota > UBA8108 > UBA1146 > JAJFFE01 > JAJFFE01. The sequence continues at coordinate 5,696 of JAJFFE010000290.1, forward strand.
CTCGATGAAATCCGTCGATTGCTCGACGAGGCCGAGGGGGGGGCGCCGTGACCTTCGACCTCGGAATCTCTTCTTCGACATCGTTGGCGATCGGCTGGTCCGTTCTGCATTCGCTGTGGGTGGGTAGCGTGGTGACACTCATCGCGGTCGCGCTACGCCGCACCGTTCGATCGTCCACCCCGGAGGCGCGCTACGTCGTCGCCGTTTCCTGTGCGATAGCGATCGTCGCGGTTCCCGTAGCGTTGTTCTTGTTTCGCATGAGCGCGACCACTGAGCACGCGCCGTTGCTACGTGACGTCGTTGCGGTGTCGCGTACGCCAGCCGTGTCGTTGCCGGCGTCGCGACCGTTTGCCGCGTGGTTCACCACGCCTTGGCTGATCGGCGGTTGTTTCTGCTACGCCTGGCTCGGCCTCGGCTGGGCGGCGTCACGTCGATTGGCCCACCGCGCGATACCGACACCGAGTGAGTACCAAGTGTGGTTGCGTCGCATCGCGTCAGAGTTGCGCTTGCGGACCCGGATCGTGTTGACGGTGAGCGATCGAGTTTCGACGCCGATCTTAGTTGGAGTCGTCCGACCCATTATCGTGTTTCCGGCGTCGTTACTGACGAATCTCTCCCCGCAACAACTCGAGTTCGTCGTGCTACACGAAGTGGCCCACATGCTACGGCGTGACAACTTAGTGCAATGGGTTCAGCGACTTCTCATGCCGCTGACGTTCTTTCAACCCGGAGCGTGGCTGGTCTCCGCGTGGATACGCGAAGAGCGAGAACACTGCTGCGATGCGTTCGTGTTGCGACACCGCCACGAACCCCGGGGCTACGCCAAGACCTTGTTGCTTCTCGCTGAATCGAAGACCGCGGAGGTGCGCTTGCACGCCGCCGTGACCGGGGGGCCACTCGTGGCGAGGATCCGTCGCATCTTGAATCTGGAGGAACCGACCGTGGATACCAAACGTGGCACCGTGTTGCTGGGACTCGTCGTTCTGAGTTGCGTGTTGATCTGGCCGACCGCCGCTGATTCCAACTGGTGGTGGCCGAACTCCGTATCGAACTCTCTCGCCTCGGGCGAAAGCGCGGGGGTGACGGCCGCCGATGATCGGACTCCGTGTCTTATCGCGTCCGACGCCGATTGCGCTTCGTGTCACGTTTTGCCATCGAAGCCGAAAGAGCGGAAGTCGCCGCACGGGACGAGACCCGCTGACGAGTATCAACGAGCGGACGACGCGCAGTGTTCGCACTGTCATGAGTCCGAAGTCGAGCCGCTGCGGAATCCGCACGGGATCTTGCCGCGTGGCCACGCAGAAGTGGGTCAAGCGGCGTGCACCGCTTGCCATTTGGCGCCCGCCAAGAACCCGCATGCGTTGCCGATGGGAGACGCGGCGTGTTCGGATTGCCACACCGAGAGCGTCAAGCCGGAGACGAATCCGCACCGCGTTCCAGCACCAGATGCGCTTCCCCACGGTCACCTCGACGTCGAGCCGGGTTCGTGCGCGAACTGCCATGTCGTGACCGATCCTCAGCAGCCGAAGTCACACCCTCGGCGCGACTCTGGGTCGGGAGCCGGTCCCGCCAAGAAAGCACCGCATCCGATGATCGATCAGCCGTGCTCGACCTGTCACGTCACTCCGAAGCTCACGCCGGCCGAGCAGACGCTGATCGACCATCAGAAGTTTTCGGGACAACCTTGCCAGGACTGCCACACAGCGATTCGACCTGAGAAGCGACGACGTCCGTGACCAGCACGGTGTGATCTGGCGCCCTGACGACACTCGTGTCGGCCAGCAGGACGGTTCTCAGCCGGTCCGTCCACTTCGCGCATTGTCGACGGGTGCATCGAGGCCTACCATAGGCGTGGGCTCCAACCCGGTCATTTTCTGAACCGGCGGTGCGATTCTCACGACGAAGCTGACACCGTTCGACGTTCCGTTCGATCGCGCGTTCTTCGTCGCGGAGAGTTACCGGCGCAGACGCGACCGAGTTGGAGAGAGTGGGCCAAGATCACAACTGGAGGAGGTTGCCGTGTCACCGCGTCTAATGCTTTTGTTCATCGTTGCGCTCGCCGGGCTGTTATCGACCGAGCCGCTGCGTGGGGACTCGGTCACGCTGATCGATCTCGCCGACCTCACGCCGGGTCCCGATCCGCTGACTCGGCTGCTCGGACCCGATCGCGATTCGGTTTCGCTGGGCAACCTCGGAGTTCCGGTGGCGGCTGGCGGAGACCTCGATGGAGACGGTTTCCAAGACTTGGCCATCGGCCACTTCCGCAAGAGCCCGTTGGGTCGTGACCAAGCGGGGCAAGTGTCTATCGTGTTCGGTAACGGCACGGTCGGCGAAGAGATCGATCTCCAAGGCACCGATTCCCGCATCCTTCGCATCTTCGGCGCGGGCGCCGAAGGCGCCCGTGAGATGACCGGGAGCGAAGTGTGGATGGCGGATGTCACCGGCGACGGTGTGTTCGATCTGCTCATCTGTCGTCAAAACTTTTCGCAACCGGGTCGCGACGGCGCCGGAGCGTTGACGATCTTGGTCGGCGGTCCCGAACTCAGAGACCTCGCTGACGCCGGTGATTCGATTGATCTCGCTGCACCGCCGGCGACGGTGACCCTGTTCACGTTGGTGGGGCGTCACTCGTACGCGCGACTCGGGATCTGGACACGCGTCGGCGACGTCGACGGAGATTTGGTCACCGACTTCGTGGTCGGGGCAGATCAAGAAGATCCGTCCGGAACTCACGCCGGCGCTTGCTACGTCGTGCGCGGCGGAATCCATCTCGACTCCAACGAAACAGTAGACCTCGACGACTTCGGGTCCACGACCATCGAAGGGCACCTCGCTCGTATCGTTCCGCCGAACGGGTCGTTCGAATACCACTTCGGGGCGACCTGCCAAATGGGCGACCTCGACGGCAACGGCCGCGTCGAAGTGATGGCGGCGGCAGCCCTCAATCGAGCGGGAGCGAGTACCGGTCCGTTCTTTGGATCGCACGGTTCCGGTGGCTCGTCCAACGGCACCTTGTATGTCGTCTGGGATGACGCCTTTCCGCTGGCGCCCTGGCCGTCTGGACTCGAGATCGACCTCGAAACTATTCCAGCAGCTTCGCTGACGACCATCGATGGAGATCCGTCCGAGAACGACTCGTTCGGTGAAGAGATTCTCGGGGGGCTCGACTACAGCGGTGACGGCAACGCCGAGTTGTTCATCGGCGATCTCGTCGGTGATGGCTTCGGGGGGACGCTGTTCAATGCGGGTCTCGGTTACGTGATCTACGACGCCGCGACCATCAAAGGGCTGTCGTTTTCGATCGACAGCCCGCCGGTCGGGGTCGAAGTGACCAAGATCATCGGCCCCAACCCTGGGGCCATCGGATCCGACACCGCCGGACACGGCGACTTCAACGGAGACGGGTTCGACGACTTGATGATCGGGAATCCGCACGCACAGCCGCTCGGTCGAAACCGCGCGGGGTCGATGACGATTCTACTCGGTCAGTCGACGCCTTGGCCGGCGATCATCGATACGGCGCCGGGCGTCATCACCGCCGGCGTCGATATCGTCGAAGTGCAGGGCCGATTCGGGGACGGCCCCGGTGACATCGGCGACACTCTTTGCTACAGCGCCTCGATCGGTGACCTCGACAACGATGGCATCGACGACCTTGTCGTGAACGAAATGCTCGGCAATGGAACCAGTCCGGACGCCATCGATAGCGGCAATCTGATTGTTGTTCCGGGCAGCCTGATCATCACTGCGACGACCACGGTTGCCGAGTTCTCTCGCGGAGACGCGAATGCCGATGGCTCGTTCAACATCGCCGACGCCATAGCGATTTTGGACTACGTCTTCTTCGGTAGTTTCGCCTCCTGCTTGAGCGCGTACGATGCCAACGACGACGGTGGCCTCGACATTGGAGACGCAGTCTACGGTCTGAGTACGCTGTTCTCCGGAGGCTCGCCGCCGCCGGCGCCGTACCCCGGGTGTGGCGCGGATCCCACGCCTGATTCGCTGAATTGCACGACGTTCGCCGGTTGTTGAACGGGCGAGCGTGAGGCTGAGAACAAGAAAAAGGGCGGAAGCGCACAGTTGCGCTTCCGCCCTTTGTTCATGTCGACGTCGAGGTTGGGTGCGACTTAGAAGTCGAGTTGTCCCGGGTTGTTTCCACCCCAGGAGCTCGCGCCCATGGTCCAACCGCCCATGTGGTTCGTGTCAGCGTCGTCGCTGCGGTTGATCGAATCACCCGCGGCGTCGGTGCCGGTCGCGTTCAGGTCTTGAACCGCGTGCGCGTTGAAGTCGTCGTCGACGAACCCGAGCAGCGGAATCGTTCCCGCTGTCGTGGTCCACTCTCCAGCTGCGGCGACGACCGCCGCCTGGGTCTCGCTGGCCGAAGCTGCGGTACCGGCCGGATCGTCCGAGACCAAGACCGCGTCCACGATCACTCCCAAGTTGTCGACTAGCGTAATTACATTGTCCGTGCCGGTCATCCCGGAATCGGTCGTGTACCAGTCGTACGCGGAGTCGTAGTTCTGCGGGAAACCGCTGTTCGGGAACTCGTCGGTGGTCAACGTTTCGCTGCCACTCGCTCCCGGGTTGCAGTCCACGTCGTTGGAGTCGAAGTGAACGACGATGTAGTCGTTCGTCGCGACGGTCAGACCGCTGAACGTCAACAAGGTCCCGGTGCGCTCCATCAGGCTGAAGCCCTCCATCGAGCCGCCCGCGATGACGCGCAATTCGATCAGGTCGCAGCCATCCGGAATGTTGCCGTTCAACTCGTTGATGCGAACGACCGCAGCCGATTGGAAGCCGGCGAACGTCGCGCTGTTGGCGGTCGGATCAGCCGTGTTACCAAACGTGTCGAGCACGGTGCCATCGACCGTTGCTGTGTAGCTGAGCCCGCCGATCTGAGTCGACGTTTCGAGCGTGATCACGTTTCCGGCCACCTCCGCGCTGGAGACGATCAGCCCGGGGATCGAGAACTGGCTACCGTCGGAAAGCACGCTAGCCGCGTCGATGTTGTGGTCGGTCGTCAGTTCGACTTCGACACCGCTCGTCGCGATCGCAGAAACCACTTGGAACGGGGGGCAGGTGTTGACCGTGAAGTCGGCCTCGACCCAACCAGACGGCTGTGCCTGGCTGTTGAATCGCCACATGGGCGTGCTCGCGAAGCTGATGGTGCAGCCTTCGCCGAGCAACAGTGCATCGACGATTGTCTGCGGCAGACGAACGCGCAGATCCGGGTTGCCGACGAGGGTCGTCGTATCGGCCGTGGCCGAAGCGTACCCAGAGCCGGCGAAGCCGAAGCTGCCGGTCACCGTCAGGTCGACGGAGATCAATTCGCTCTCGTATTCGTCGAGCGCCGTCACGAAGTCGATGGTGTTCAGATCTTGCACCAGGACGCTGACGTCGTTGCCGGCGCTGACCAGGGTGTAGCCGGTGATGATGGTCGCTTGGCGGGTGCCGAATGCCGTACCCATTTCGCTGACTTCGAAGGTGACAGCGTCACCGACCATGGGGGTCGGCGCGACTCCCGCCGGGTCGACGGCGATGAAGAGCGCCGGTCCGGTCTGGTCGGCCTGGATGAAGAACCCGGGAACGTCGCTACCGATGGCCGGCTTGACGTAAGTGATCAGCGCGTCCTCGATGAGCTGCGCGGCCGGGCCGTCGATG
>JAJFFE010000030.1 GCA_021776775.1 Planctomycetota bacterium
ATCGCAGCCTGTGTTCCGTTGATCATCCCTCGATTGTCCTCCGCTGTCCGCGCTGGGTACGATTGGCGCCCTTTCGGGCGCATAACGACTCCGCCTGATGAATAGTCCGGGCTAGGGCGCAGTTACGTTGGTCCGGGCTTCGCGTCGGATGGAGAGACCATGTCGGAGCCTGTGCTGCTTTGGGGCCTCGAGGTTGGACGCATCCTGGTGAGCCTAAGGAGCGACGCCTCGGCGGAAAGTGAGCGCTCGTTCCTTCCGGATGAATCGGAGCTTCTTCGGCGCATCGCCAACCGCCTTCGCGAGTACCTCGAGTGGAAACAGACCGAGCTTCTCGGTGAGCGCACTCCACCCACCGCCAAGCACTGGACCTGGCGCCAACGCTACGCCGAGGCGCTGGCCGACAAGCTCGATGTCGAGCGGTTTGGAGTGTCGCGGATGTTCCTCGGTGGAAGCACCGCTCGAGGAGACGCTCGGCCGGGCAGCGATATCGACCTCTACATCGCTTGCCACGGCTCAGAAGACCAGAAGCGAGAGCTAACCATCTGGATCGAAGGCTGGAGCCTCTGCCTGGGTGAGGTTGCGCTTCAGCAAACTGGAGAGCCCTTTCCGGACGGGATCTTGAACATCCAGTGGCTCAAAGGAGAACCGGGCGTATTGCAACGCGCAGAGCTTCAGGAACTCACGCTGCGAGCGCCGACTTAGCTCCCGGCGTCGATATTTCTACCGACAGGTCGCTCTCTTGGCCGACGGGTTCGAGTCCAAGGATTATCCGGGACCGTTGATTGCAGCCGGCCCATCGGCACCTATGATTTCGTCTTCGCCTGTAGACGGCGATCGGAGCGCCGCGGGTCGGCGGGCTCCGCCATCGAGTGGGACTCGTATGGTCGTACGACTGCACCGCGAATGCGCGGAGCGTCGTGTCGACAGACAGTGTCTCGTTCGATTGGAACGTTCCATCATGCGTCTCACTTCCTGTGTCGCGATGCTTCTTGTCTCCGCGCGTACTATCTCGCTGCGCTCTTGCCAGCCACTCCTTGCGGTCTTGGGTTTCACCTCTCTTGCCTGGCCCTCCACACCCCCGCCGACTTTCGTCGATCAGTTCGTGCCCGTGCTCGCGGCGTCGGAGTTTTTGGTCGACGTTGGAGGCGTTCACGTGGTCACGTCTGACCTCGACCGTGATGGCTCGTTAGACCTCGCTTACGTCACTCGGTCCGATCCCCGCGTTCACTTCATGCACGGCGAAGGCGTGGTGGGTGAGTTCACCCACATTCCTGACCCGGTCATTCTCGACAGCGGCACCGAGCCACGTTCGATGATCGTGATGGACGTCAACAGTGACGAGTGGGCCGATCTTGTCGTGGCGGGCTACGGCATGGGTCATGTGATCGTGCTTCGCAACCGTGGCGCGGACGCGGCCGGTGATTGGCAAGGGTTCGAGCCACCATGCTTCTTCACCACGTTGGCCAACTACCCCGCGGTCTTGGGCGAAGGGGACGTCGACGGAGACGGCGAGTCGGATTTGATCGTGGGTGTGCACGGATGGCACGAGATCCAGCTCCTGCAAAACCTCGGCGTCGGTAGCGACGGAACCTGGCAGGGGTTCGGCGAGCCCGTTCACTTGGGTCAACTTGCCTTTCCCCGCGGCATCACGACGGGCGACTACGATCAAGATGGAAAGATCGACGTGATCGCACTCGGGAGCTCCTTCATGCGGGGCACTTGGGTTTTGTGGAACGATAGCACCATCGCACCCGACGGATCGTTTGTTTGGTCGACGCTACCGGCGCCGATCGCCGCGATTGAAATCCCGACGTCGACGGTTGCACTAGCCCCGTCCCCGCTGGCGATAGCGGGGGGAGACTTTGACGGCGATGGTGTTCCTGAGTTTGCGGTCACCCACTTCGCGCCGCACGGTCTCAAGCTGTTTCGGCCGGTGGGGCGCGACTTCGTCGTTCTCGAGCGCGACGATTTCATCGACTCCCCGATGCTAGTGTCGGCGGACCTCAACGGTGATGGACTCGACGATTTGGCCTCCGCGACCGGCACCGGTGAGGTTGCTCTCCTGTCCGCGGATCCCGTCGAGGGGTGGGGCCCACTCGGCTCCTTCTCCTACGCGGTAGACGCGCTCGATCCGCTCGCGAGTCGCAGCTTGGCCGTCGGCGACCTCGACATGGCCGGCGACCTCGACCTGGTCGTCGCCAGTTCGACGTCATCAGTGGGACAGTTCTCGTTGCTCATGAACCAAGTCCCGACGTTCGTTCGCGGCGATGCCAACCTCGGAGGGCAAGTCGACATCGCTGACGTCGGTTCGATTCTCGGGCACCTCTTCCTCGCGACTGGGCTGAGCATTCCAGCTGCAGGGGACGTAAACGATGACGGTGACGTAGAGATTACCGACGCGGTGATTCTCCTCGCCTACCTTTTCGCTTCCGGCCCGGCGCCCGAGTCTCCGTTCCCGTCCCCGGGGCCGGATCCGTCGGTGTGATAGACCCCACCGGGATTGACGCCATTCGGGACAGTTCGAACGCGCTCGGGCCTGGTATGTTGTGCGGACCGGGAAGCGCCATCGCCGGCCGTCGGATCGCCGATAGCTCGATATCGCAGACTACCTTCGCGCATCGCTGAAGTAGCGCCCGCTCCGACCACGAACGACGAAAGGCCCCAGGGCACGAGTCCCCGGAGTTCATGTTCAAGAACGCAATCCGACTTCCGCTTTCGCTCTTCGGGATCCCGATCCAGCTCGACATCTCATTCCTTGCCGTCCTCCCTATCCTCGGTTGGATGATCGGCAACAACGTCGCGTCCATCGTCGAGACGTTCGGCCTCGAGATCGAGACAACGTGGCTTGAGGAGCACGCTTTCATCGTGGGGCTCCTGACCGCGTTCGGGCTCTTCGTGAGCATCCTCATCCACGAGATCGGTCACTCGCTCGTGGCGAAGGCGTACGGGATCGAAGTGAAGAGCATCACCCTTTGGCTGCTTGGTGGCATGGCAACCTTTGCCGACATGCCGCGCGAGAAGGGGAGGGAGGCGGTGATCGCGATCGCGGGACCTCTCACGAGCGCCCTGGTCGCGGGGCTCTGCTGGGTCGCCGGACGTGCGCTCGGAGAGATGCACGTCGGGCTAGTGTTCATTTCTGGCTACCTAGTGATGGCGAATCTCGCCCTCGCGATCTTCAACTGCATCCCGGCGCTCCCGCTCGACGGTGGGCGCGTGCTGCGCTCACTTCTCGCCCTCCGGATGAACTACGCCCGGGCGACCATGGTCAGCGCTCAGATCGGGAAGATGCTCGCGTTCCTTCTCGGGTTCCTCGGGGTCATCAGTCTCAACCTCTTCCTCGTCCTCATCGCGTTCTTCGTGTACGCCGCCGGTCGCGGGGAGTCGTCGGCCATCGTGGCGCAGGAGGCGCTGCTCAAGCTCACGGTCGCCGACCTGATGGAGAGTGATGTCCAGACCGTCTCCGTCAACCTGTCGATCCCGGACCTCCTCGATCGCATGATCGAGGACCGGCACCAAGGCTACCCCGTCCTCGACCTCGAAGGTGGGCTGGCCGGGGTGATCTCGCTCGACCTCATCAAGCTGCGCCCGCCGGACACCTCACTCGAAGGCCTCCGGGTCGTCGACCTCATGCAGTCACCGGCTCCGACCCTACGGCCCAGCGAAGACTCTACTGTTGCGTTTCGCCGCATGAACGAAGAGCAGACCGACCGGTTCGTCGTGGTCGACGACAACGATCGCATGGTCGGCATCGTGAGCCGAACCGACCTTCTCCGCGCAATCCAAGTGAGACTGTTGGAGTTCCCACACGGCCCTAGCTGATGGGGACCACGCCGGTGAGTACCGGAGCTGGCAGGTACCGCGGAGCCCGCGACGACAATGAGGCTTGTGAAACACGCCCGGGGCTAGTTGTCACCCCACTCGACAAGCAGCGTCTCGCAGGTGATCGGGCCACCGACTTGGCGAACGCAGAAGCTGATGTCCATAGAGTCGAGAACTCCGCCGCAGATAAACACGGGTGAGAGTTGCATGCTGCTCGCGCCGCCGCTGGTGATGGCCTCGAAGCCGGACTGTCCGGTGATCGTGCAGAACCAGGTGACCCAAAGTTCGATTTCTGCGCCGGGCGGGATGTTGGGGATCGAGACGAGCGGGTTGACGATGCCGCCGATGTCGTCGTCGATGTGGAAGCAGAACCAGTCTTCTTCGGTCAGCGTCTCGAAGCCGGGGTTGACGGTGCCGGCCGGGAACGGGGCCGAGTCGGTGATGACGCCGAGCCAACTGCACTGCGCTATGGTTTCGTTTGGCTCGTAGGCGTCGGGTCCACCGCAGCACGTCGCGAAGGCGTCGCAGGTGAGCCCATCCGGGGTGGGGTCGGACCCGCAGCTCGGGAACGGGGCCGCCGGATCGGCGCCGCCCGAAAAGAGAGTCGCCAAGATGGAGATGGCGTCGGCAATATCGGCGCCGCCGTCATCGTTGGCGTCGAGCGCGTCGACGCATTCGAGCGTGGTCGAACCGAACAGGTAATCGAGTCCGGCGATGGCATCACCGATGTCGAATGATCCATCGTCGTTGACATCGCCGCGGATGAAGTTCGCGCTGCCGCCGAGCAGCGGTCGTGCGACGATCGACGCGAGCAGTATCGTTCCCAGGATCACCACGTATCGAGTGTTGTTCATTGTTCTCGAGCTTTCGTTCGGGGGGTGACTATCGGTCGTGATCGAGTCATAGAAGAAGATCGATCTGACGACGGCGGACCAGCGGCACTCAGTCTAGCCTCACCATTACTCTCGAAGAAGAGTTTTGCCCCCAGTGACGCGCGGCGATCGAACTCCGCGGAGCTGGGCGAACCCGCTTTTCCTTCAACGCGCGGCGCTTCCGCCGGTTATCATGGGTCTACTCCTGAGACGCGAATCTCGACGGTGGATATCAAGGTCTTCGACGCGCGCTGAACAGGCCAACTCACCACTGTTGATTGCTGCTATGTAAGGCGGCCGAGTTCTCCAGCTTTTCGACTCCGACGCGCCGTCCGAGGCAACAATGGACGCCGCCCTCATCCCGTCTACGGTCCGCGCCCGTGACGCAGCAACAAAGGAGTGTTCTCTTGAAAAACATCGTGTTGACTCTGGCGATGGTACACCGTCATGACCGATCCGCACAGCTGGCTCGAGGCGACACCCCGGTTCGATGACGCGACCGGCGGCCGGGATTTGCGCGACCCTCTGACCGGCGCGACCGGCCTCGCCGACTCCTCCTCCCCCTGCAGGCCGAAGAAGGCTCAAGTCGCGACCGACCCCCGACCGATGCACTAAGACCGAGTTCCACCGAGCGGGAACCACGGAAGTAGGAGTATTGGATTATGGGAAGAGTCGACTCGTTTCTCGCCCACCTCGTGACGCACGGTGGTTCGGATCTCCACCTCAGCAGTGGAGCCCTGCCCATGGCGCGGATCCGAGGTCAGATGGTGGCCATCGCCGAGCAACCGTTCACCGATGAGGCCACCTCGGCGTTGGTGGCCGAGATCATGTCCAGTGAGGTCGCTGCGGAGTTCGCGCGGACCCATGATGCGGACTTCGCCTACGAGAGTCCTGGTCTCGGACGCTTTCGAGTCAACGCGTTCGTCAACCGCAACGGGACCGCGGCGGTGTTTAGGCACGTGCCCGAAGAGGTTCCGAGTGTCGACGACCTCGACATGCCGCAAGTGGTGCGGGACTTCACCGATCTCCCCAAGGGGCTCGTGCTGGTCACCGGTCCGACCGGTTCCGGTAAGTCGACGACGCTAGCGTCCATGATCGACGCGATCAATACCCACAAGAGCAGCCACATTATCACCATCGAAGACCCCATCGAGTTCGTGCACAAGAACAAGAAGTCACTCGTGAATCAGCGCGAAGTCGGGGCCCACACCGACACGTTCACGTCGGGTCTGCGCGCTGCGCTGCGCGAGGATCCCGATGTCATCCTGGTGGGGGAGATGCGGGACTTGGAAACGACCGCCATGGCGATCGAGGCGGCGGAGACCGGGCACCTGGTGTTCGGGACTCTGCACACGTCGTCGGCGCCCTCTACGGTCGATCGAATCATCGACCAGTTCCCGGCCGGTCAGCAGGCTCAGGTTCGGACCATGCTCTCCGCGTCCCTGCAGGGTGTGGTCTCCCAGTGCCTGCTGTCTCGTCGCGACGAATCGGGGCGGGTCGCCTGCCTCGAGATCCTGGTCTCGACGCCGGCGATATCGAACCTCATTCGTGAGGGCAAGAGCCACCAGTTGATGTCCGCTCTCCAGACCGGCGGGCGTCTCGGCATGACCACTCTCAACGACGCCCTCGTCAAGCTTGTCAGTCGCGGAACGGTCGAGGCAGAAGAGGCCTACGCCAAGAGTGCCGACAAGGAGTCCCTGCTCCAGGCATTCAAGATTGCGGGGATCAAGTTCCTACCGCGCACGAGAAGTAGCGCGGCCCATCCCAGCCGAGTCCCCGCGGGAGCGAGATGATGAAATTCCACAGCGAAGACCTCACCCCTAGAGGCGAGACGCTCATCGAGAAGACGGTTGTCAGCGATCTGGCCGCCAAGACACCATTGATCGTTTGCCTCTCCAGTAAGCTCATCGAGCTCGACTTGGTCGATCAGGCTACCCGCGACAAAGTGGAGACGTGCTTCGAAGAGGTCATCAACAACGCAATGGTGCACGGCAACGAGTCGGACTCGCAGCGATCCGTGTACGCGCGACTCTTCCGAGATGACGAGTGCTGGGGGGTGCAAGTCACCGACGAAGGCGCGGGATTCTCCCCTGATCGCATCCCCGATCCCGAAGACCCCGAGTTTCCGTGGATGGAACACGGACGGGGGGTCCACATGATGCACCTCATCGCCGACGACGTGGAATTCTTCTCCGGCGGCCGCACCGTCCTGCTGACCTGGAACCTCGTCGAGCAGTGTTGAGGAGGCTACGTCTCTTCGTCGACTTCATCGCTAACGACGGTGGCGCGTCAGCCCGAGGCTCGTTCAGCGCAGCCAACCCTTGACCGCGAAAACGTAGAGGCTGATCGCCATGCCGGCCGCCACGCCGTACGTGACTTGGCCGAGAGTCGCCGACCACGGATTGCCTTCGACGTTCATACCGAGCAGTCCCCCGGTCACCGCGGGGATCAGCGTCAAGGTCGTCAGGATAGCCAACAGCCGCATCACCTTGTTCATCTGGAACGAGGCGAGGTTGAGGCGAAGATCGACCAGCGCCGCTACCGACGTCATGGTGTCATCGACACTCTCGTAGACTTCCTCGCCGTCGTCGGCGAGAAGCTCGAAGAGCGGGCGACGACCCTTCTCCAACCCTCGGATCGCGACCGGCTTCTCGGCCAGCACGCGGAGGACATCCTTCAAGTGCTTCATGCTTCCCCGAACGCGCGAGATTTCGGCGCGGAGCCGAAAGGTACGATCGAGGAACAGTCGGTCACTCAGTTGCGCCTGCCCGGACTCGATCTCGATGAGCGCGGTCTCGAGCGTCTCGGCGACGCGAGTGTACTGTCGGACGATCGACTTCAAGAGTGCATACGTCGCGCGAACGAGCGGTGGATGCGTGACGTCGACCTCGGCGAGTCGGCGCTGGGTCGTCTCATAGAGGTCACCCGCCTCCCGCGTGAGGACGACGACGTTGGTCGTGGAGCCGACCAGGAGAACCGGCGCGCGCTTCACTCGGGGAAGCTCTCCGTCGGCGCGGGGGGCGACACTCGGATACCACGCGAACATCACCGTGTAGCGATCCATTCGCTCGATCCGAGGAAACGTGGAATCGAAGAAGCGCGCGCGCAACGTCGCCTCGGGGACCCCGAGCGCCGGAGCTAACGCGGCCAGTCGCTCGGCATCGACGTCGCGAAGGAACAGCCAGTCCTCGGTCTCGGTACGAATCCGCGACAAGCCCGTCGTCCAGTCGATCTCCTCGAGTTCCAGCGTGTCGTCTCCGCTGAGCGCCGCGATGCGAAAGTCGCCGGACGACGCGGGCGAAGTCGGCGCGGTCGCGACATCGCGCACCGCGAGCGCCGTTCCCGCCCGGACCCCGAAGAGCGCGAACCGTCCCAGGCGCAGGATCCGAAGCGCCGGTGCGTTGCGCAAGACCGAGTGCGCGATCGGGAAGAGCGACGCCAACGACAAGCCGACGATCAGAGCGTCCAGAAGGCGCCACGGGTTGCGGACGAACTTCCACCGCTCGGACGTGGTCAAAAGAGCGGCCGTGTACTCGAGGGCGAAGAGCGCCACGATGCCGAGTTCGACCCGATCGAGAATGGAGACGATGCTCGACGTCGTATCGAACACGAACGGCGCGAGCCCGACAAAGAGGGAGATCAGCGCCAGCGCCCCCAAGACCGCGTCGTTCAACATTCGGTCGATGCGCTCGAGCCACCCCACCGTGATCACCTCTCTCCGGTTGTCTGCGATCACGCCATTGGAGACCACTCCCGCCGAAACCACCAGGCGCAAAGCGGCCTGGCCCGTCGGGGGACTTCGATATCTATGAGCTAACGTCTACCAGACGCGGGTCAGATCGATGGTGACGTCGGGGAGGTGAGTCCACGCGATCGAGACCGTCTCGTCGCGACAGAGACGGATACGATCTCCTCGACGCGATTGGACAACGTCACCGTCGACCTGACTCGGGTCTGGTAGATCTACCGTTTGGCTGTCGGCCTGCACCGTATCGTGACCATGACGGGAGACGGTCACGACCGGTCGGAGGCCGCGTTCTCCCAGCGCACGTCAGTTGACGGTCGGCTCGACGGCGCGCTTCTTCTTCGTCTTACGAAGTCGCGACGCTGGCTCGGCGGCGGCGGCCCGCTTGGTACCCCCGAGGAACTCACGCGACTCTTCGATGTATGCACTCGGCGCGGCGTCGAGGCTCTCGGGTTCGCTCTTCGATCCGTTCGTCACCCACCGAGAGACCAACTCCAAGTAGAGCAGTCCAGGGTTCGCCGTGAGGGGTTCGATTTGTAGCTCGCGGTGTGGTGGCTGCGTTGCGTCGCCTTCCATCTGCTCCGACGGCCAGAGGTACTTCAGCGAGCAAGCCGTGGGCGCGGTCGGGCTGTCGATCCAATCCGGCGCACCGACAACCAGCTCTGAGTTCATGTAGCTCGAACCGCTGCCTCCCTCCGCCGTGGCGTGGGCCCGAATTCGAGTCTCGACCATGACGCGGCGCGTCGTATCTCCGAGTGCGCCGAACACGGCATCGACGATTCGATCGCAATTGGCCAGCAGCTCATCGACCGTGGCTGGCCACGCGTGCGAGATCAACAGCCGCATCGGCTTCGCGCGATCCGAGTTGTCGAAGACCACCTGAAGGACTTCCGTCCCGACCTTGCGGTGCAGCTGCACGCTGAATCCCGCGTCTGCCCCACCTGCGCCCGGTGTCGTACGGTAGGCAAACGTGAGATCGTCGAGCGACAACGCGTCGCAAACCGCGGCATGGATGTTTGCGGCATCTTGTCGGGTCACGTTTATCGGTGGACCGAACAGCACGGCGAACTCCGCCGAGCGCAGCGTCAAGGTGTCGATCTTCATAGTGCCCTCACGATGTTCTGTTTATCGGACCACAGAGCCTTCGGGCAACCTCGCCCGGTACCACGGCGACGCGATCGAGTTCCATCGTTAGGTATCGACCGCTCCCGCGCGAAGTTGAGCGGCTTCTGCAAGCAACTTCTCTCTGGGTGAATGCTTCATCCCAGGAACTCCTCAGCCGATGTCTCCCATGAGCCGAAATACGAAGAGATACCACCTCCTCCATTCGCAACGAGCCTGGCCGACGGGCTCTTCGTTCGGAAGCTTCCGAGTCTCCCGTCATGACTCCACCTGTCCACGATCCAGACCGCTACCGGCTCGAAGAGCTCGAGCCTCGGATCCTTCTTTCCGCCGATGCCGCCGGGGTGTTCGCCGACGACGATTCTGGCATCGGACCTGACGGGTACGAATCGCGTGTGTGGACGCCGACGGAAGATCTCGGCAACGCGATCGTCGCCCCCGTGTCGGTGAGTGACACTCGTCGCGAGATCGCCTTCATCGACGCCTCCGTCGACGACTACGAGAGACTTGTTGCTGACTTGAGAGCCGGTCCCGGTGACGCTCGTCGAATCGATGTCATTCTGCTCGATGCGAAACGCGACGGAATCGATCAGGTCAGCGAAGTCCTCGCGGGATACCGAGACCTGGACGCCATCCATATTGTGTCTCATGGAACTGGCGGCTCGGTCCAACTGGGCGTTGGAACATTCAGTGGCGCCAGTGTCGCGAGTTATCGCGATCAACTGATCGGCTGGGGTGATGCTCTAGGCATCGACGCCGATCTCTTGTTCTATGGTTGTGAACTCGCCGCCAACGACGCGGGTCGGAGTCTCGTCGAGACTCTGAGTGCTCTTACCGGTGCAGACGTGGCCGCGAGCACGGACGACACGGGGCACGTGGGTCGGGGCGCTGACTGGGATCTAGAGTTCACGACCGGAGCGATCGAAACCGACACGGCATTCAGCCCGGTCCTAGAGAATACCTGGGACCATCGGCTCGCGGTGGTTGAGGACTCGACGTCGACCGGCACGAGTACCGGCGGGAATTTCTCGGTCTCTCACACCACCGCGGGCGCCGACCGATTGATGTTGGTCGGGGTCTCGATGAACCTCGCCGTCGGCTCGGAGGTTGTCGATTCCGTCACCTACAACGGAGATAGCCTGACCCTGGTGGGAATCGAAGCCAGCAATGACGCTCGCATCGAGGTATGGTCGCTCGTAGCCCCAGATGTGGGCACTTTCAACGTAGATGTCGTTTTCAACTCTCCGTCCGACGGCAACACGGCCGCCGTCATGACATTCACGGGGGTCGACCAGTCAACCCCGCTCGGCACCTTTGCGTCGGATTCCGGTAACGGAACTAGCGGGTCGGCGACGGTCACCTCTGCCGTGGGCGAGCTCGTCTACGCGGTGATCTCGGTCGACGAAAACACGGACTACGATCTCATCCCGGATGGCAGCCAGGATGAGGAGTGGGATCTCTTCGCCCCCGAGGTCAACGGCGGCGGCAGCACCTTGGCCGGGGCGGCGTCGGTGAACATGGGATGGTCCTGGCCCGCAACGCCGGACCGCTATGCGATCGGCGCCGTGGCGATCAAGCCTATCGCGAGCGCGTTGCCCGTGGTCAGTCTACCTGGCGGAGCCCTGAGCGTCACTGAGGGCGATGGGGCGACGATCATCGACGGCGCGGCCACGGTCACCGATGCTGACTCTGCCGACTTCGACACCGGCACGCTGACCGTCGACTTCACAGCGAACAGCACCGCCAACGATCGCCTGTCCATCGAAGATCAAGGCGCAGGGGTCGGCAACATCTCACGATCCGGTTCCAACGTCACGTACGACTTCGGCGCCGGCGCCGTGGTCATCGGAACATTCGCGGGCGGGACCGACGGATCCACGCCATTGGTGATTACGTTCAATGCCAGCGCGACCCCGGCCGCGGCTCAGGCGCTGGCCCGAGCCATCACCTATGACAATGTCGGAACGGACCCCGACACGACCAGCCGCACGGTGCGCTTTGTCGTCACGGACGGCGACGGCGGCACCAGCACCGCGGTGACCGAGACCATCAACGTCTCGGGCGACAACATTCTGGTCGTCACCACCACCTCGGACGACTCCGACGGCACCACGACCTCGATAGACGCGTTGCTCGCGGACCGCGGGGTCGACGGCGAGATCTCGTTGCGTGAGGCGATCGAAGCGACGAATGCCACGGCGAACGGTGGCTCCCCCGACGAGATCCACTTCGACCTCTCGTTGACTGACATCGGTCACGTCTATTACCAAGACAACGGCGGCGCGGGCTTCGGTGTCCCGGTGGTGACGACGCTCGCCGACGGTGCGATCGCAGACTTCGACGACGACTACATCGGCGGCGCCGGGGCCGGCTACTCTTGGTGGCAGATCTCCCCCGGCTCGGCGCTCCCGACCATATCCCAGGCCGTCATCATCGATGGCACGACCCAGTCGGGCTACGGCACGGTGCCGCTCATCGAGATCGAGGGGAGCGGCGCGGGCGCGACACCGGGATTGACGATCACTGGAGGTGGCAGCACGGTCGAGGCGGTGGCCATCAATAGCTTCACCGGGATCGGCATCTCGATCGCGTCCAACGGCAGCAACACCATCGCGTCGAGCTACATCGGCACGGACATCACCGGCACCGAAGATCTCGGCAACACGAGCTACGGCATCCTCGTCAACGGTACCGCGAGTAATGTCATCGGAGGCAACGGTGGCAGCGACGGGAACGTCATCTCCGGAAATGGCAACCACGGCGTTTACGTTCTTGGGGCCGGCGCGACCGGAAACCGGATCGAGGGCAACCTGATCGGTCTGAGTGCCACGGGGCTCACCACCCTGACCAACGATGAAGACGCAATCAACATTTCGAATGCGCCGAGCAACTCGGTGGGCGGGACAACCGTGAACCACCGAAACGTCATCGCTGCTGCCTCCGGCACGACGGCGATCGACATCTCCGGAACCACGACGACCGGTACGGTGGTCGAGGGCAACTACATTGGGACGGCCAGTGACGGGACGACAAAGCTGACCGCTGGGTCCTTTGGAATCGGGATCTTCGAGGCGGGCAATACCCGAATCGGCGGTACGACCACCACCGCGGCGAACGTCATCGCCGGCTACACGGTGACCGGCATCTCAATAGCCCAAGCCACCGCCGCCGGAACGGTCGTCCAAGGCAACTCCATCGGCACCGATGCCGGGGGAACGCTCGATCTCACCAACGGCTTCTACGGAGTCACTCTCCAGAACTCGGCTACCGATGTCGAGATTGGCGGCGCCGCTGCCGGTGCAGGCAACTTGATCGCCAATCACAGCTCCGACGGCGTTCGCCTCTTTGCTACCAACGGCGACGACAATCCGATCCTTCGCAACCAGATCTACTCCAACGGGGGGCTGGCGATCAACAACGTCGGCGGCACCGAGTTCTCTTCCGTCACCACCAACGACCCCGACGATGCGGACAGCGGACCGAATGAACTCTTGAACTTCCCGGTCCTGACCAATGTCGTGCAGAGCGGGGCGGATCTCGACCTCGACTTCGACGTCGATCTCGTGGCCGGAAGCTATCGCATTGAGTTCTTCGACAACGCGAACGGCCTCGACAGTTCGGGCTTCGGTGAGGGCGAAACCTTCATCGGCTCCGCAAACATTGTCGTCACGGGTGCGGCAGGATATGAGTCGTTCAGCACGACGCTGTCCGGGGTCACGGCCAGCGATATTCTCAACATTACAACGACGGCCACCGAAGCCGACGGCACGTTCACCACGTTCGGATCGACCAGCGAGTTCGGCCCGCACTTCCTCGGGGCCGGGGTGATCGAAGTCACGACCACCGACGACACCGACGACGGCGATACCTCGAGCATCGCGGCGCTCCTCGGAGATCGAGGGGCGGACGGTGAGATTTCCCTCGAGGAAGCGATCGTCGCCACCAACAACACGGCGAACCTCGGCGGCAACCCGGACGCAATCCGCTTCGAGATCGCCGCGGCCCTCGGTGGCGATGGGGCACACACCATCGTGTTGGGCGCGAGTGGTCTCACGACGATCAGTGATAGCGTCGTGATCGACGGCACGACCGACTCCGACTTCGGCACCACGCCGATGATCGTTCTCGACGGTAGCGCCGCCACCGGATCCCCCGGTCTGCGGATCACCGGTGGAGGGTCCACGGTCCGCGGCCTGGTTATCCACAGCTTTGGTCAGAGCGGGATCGACCTCTCGACGGCGGGGACCAACACGATCGAGGGCAACTACATCGGGACCGATGTCGCCGGCAACGCGTTCCTCGGGAACGGGAGCCACGGGATCTACATCGACAACGTCGGTGGCAACACGATCGGCGGTATCGATGGCGTCGCTACGCGGAACGTGATCTCGGGTAACGACCTCAACGGCATTGAGATGACCGGCGCCAGCGCGACGGGCAACGCCATCCAGGGGAACTACATCGGGGTCGACGCGGCGGGAACGGGAAACCTCGCGAACACGCAGGACGGCGTCTACCTGAACACCAACAGCAACAGCAACACCGTCGGCGGCTCCCTGGCTACCCAGCGCAACATCATCTCCGCCAACGGCGATGACGGTATCGAAGTCGTCAGCGGAGCCAACAACAACACGATCGCCGGCAACTACATCGGGACGGATTTCACCGGGCTCGTCGGCCTCGGGAACACCGAGCACGGGGTGGTTCTCTACGACGGCGTTCACGACAACACGATCGGCGGCAACGGCGCCGGGAACGTCATCTCCGACCACGGCGGGTCGGGCATCGTCATCGACGGCAACGGCGACATCACGACGGCCGACAACATCGTCCGAGGCAACTTCATCGGGACCGACAAGGACGGATCGGGGGATCTCGGCAACGGAGCGCGAGGCATCTACCTCTTCAACTCGACCAGCGACACGATCATCGGCGGGATCGCGAGCGGCGATGGGAACACCGTCGCCAACAGCACGGGCGATGGAATCGCGTTGGCGGGGTCGGCGAGCGATGGGAACTCCGTGCTCCGCAACACGATCTTCGACAACGGAGGTCTTGGAATCGATCTCGTCGGCGGCACCGAGGACGGCTTCGGAGTCACCGACAACGACGGCGACGACGCTGACTCTGGGCCGAACGAGCTGCAGAACTACCCCGTTCTCGTTTCGGTCGTGACGAACGGCGTCGACACTATCACTATCGACGGCACACTGGACACCGATCTCCTCACTCAGGACTACCGCATCGAGTTCTTTGCTAGTGTCACCGAGGACGGTTCTAGCCACGGCGAAGCCGAACGTTACCTCGGCTTCACCACGGTGACGACGGACGGCAGTGGCGACGCGACGTTCAGTACCGCGCTCACGCCTATCGTCGTTGCCGCCGGTGAGTTCGTGACCGCAACCGCTACCGTGGATCTGGGAGGAGGGAGTTTCGGCGACACCTCTGAATTTGGTCTGAACCAAGCGGCGACCATCAATCCAGTGGTCACGCTACCCGGTGCGGCGGTCAACTTCACCGAGGGTGACGGCGCGACGATCATCGATAGCGGCGCCACGGTCACCGACGCCGACTCCGCAGACTTCAACACCGGCACGCTGACCATCGACTTCACTGCGAACAGCACGGCGAACGATCGGCTGGCTGTCAACGACCAGGGCGCTGGCGTCGGCAACATAGCCCTCTCCGGTTCCGACGTCACCTATGACTTCGGTGCGGGCGCGGTGGTCATCGGGACCTTCGCGGGCGGAACCGATGGGTCGACGCCGCTGGTGATCACGTTCAATGCCAGCGCCACCCCGGCCGCGGCGCAAGCGCTGGCGCGGAACATCACGTTCGACAACGTCTCGGAAGATCCGGACGAGACCGCGCGCACCGTGCGCTTCGTCGTGACCGACGGCGACACCGGAACGAGTACGGCTGTTACCGAGACGATCAATGTCACGGGGGACAACGACGATCCGGTCGTCGCGTTACCTAGCGGCGCAGTGAGCTTCACCGAGGGTGACGGCGCGACGATCATCGACGGTGCCGCCACCGTGAGCGATGTCGACTCCGCCGACTTCAACACCGGCACGTTGGCCATCGACTTCACCGCGGGCAGCACCGCCAACGATCGCTTGGCGATCAACGACCAGGGCCCGGGTGTTGGCAATATCGCACTCTCCGGCTCCGACGTCACCTACGACTTCGGTGCGGGCGCGGTGGTCATCGGGACGTTCGCGGGCGGCACGGACGGGTCGACGCCGCTGGTGATCACGTTCAATGCGAGTGCCAACCCGACGGCAGCGCAAGCGTTGGCGCGAAACATCACGTTCGACAACGTCTCGGAAGATCCGGACGAGACGGCGCGCACCGTTCGCTTCGTGGTCACCGATGGCGACACCGGCACGAGCACCGCGGTCACCGAGACGATCAACGTCGCCGGTGATAACGACGATCCGGTCGTTGCGCTGCCCGGCGGCGCGGTGAGCTTCACCGAGGGCGACGGCGCGACGATCATCGACGGCGCGGCCACGGTGAGCGACGTCGACTCCGCGGACTTCAACACCGGCACGTTGACCGTCGACTTCACGGCAAACAGCACGGCGAACGACCGCCTCGCGATCAACGACCAGGGCGCCGGGGTCGGCAACATTAGCCTCTCGGGCACGGATGTGACGTACGACTTCGGCGCGGGCGCGGTGGTCATCGGGACCTTCGCGGGTGGGACCGACGGATCGACGCCGCTGGTCGTCACGTTCAATGCCAGCGCCACCCCGGCCGCGGCGCAAGCGCTGACGCGCCAACATCACGTTCGACAACGTTTCGGAAGATCCGGACGAGACCGCGCGCACCGTGCGTTTCGTCGTCACCGATGGCGATACCGGCACGAGCAGTGCCGTGACCGAGACGATCAACGTCGCCAAGGACAACGACGAACCGGCCGTCGCGCTGCCGGGCGGTGCCTTGAGCTTCACCGAGGGTGATGGCGCGACCATCATCGACGGCGCGGCCACGGTGAGCGATGTCGACTCGGCCGACTTCAACACCGGCACGTTGACCATCGATTTCACCGCGAACAGCACTGCGAACGATCGCCTGGCGATCAACGACGAGGGGGCGGGGGTTGGCAACATCGCCCTCACCGGCTCCGACGTCACCTACGACTTCGGGGCGGGCCCGGTGACGATCGGCACCTTCGCGGGCGGTACCGACGGATCGACGCCGCTGGTCGTCACGTTCAATGCCAGCGCCACCCCGGCCGCGGTTCAAGCGCTGGCACGAAACATCACGTTCGAGAACGTTTCAGAAGATCCGGACGAGACGGCACGCACAGTACGCTTCGTGGTCACCGACGGCGACACCGGCACGAGCACGGCGGTCACCGAGACCATCAATGTCGCGGCGGTCAACGACGATCCGGTCGTTGCGCTGCCGGGCGGGGCGGTCAGCTTCACCGAGGGTGACGGCGCGACCATCATCGACGGCGCGGCCACGGTGAGCGATGTCGACTCGGCCGACTTCAACACCGGCACGTTGACCAGCGATTTCACCGCTAACAGCACTGCGAACGATCGCCGGGCGATCAACGACGAGGGGGCGGGGGTTGGCAACATCGCCCTCACCGGCTCCGACGTCACCAAAGACTTCGGTGCCGGCGCAGTGACGATCGGCACCTTCGTGGGTGGGACCGACGGCTCGACACCGTTGGTGATCTCGTTCAACGCG
>JAJFFE010000291.1 GCA_021776775.1 Planctomycetota bacterium
TGTGTCACCGCTTGACCGAGCTCCTCGGCAGCCCGCTCAAACTCCAACCTGGGGACGCCGGCGGCGTTCGTGCATCGTTCGAACTCGACCTCGATCGCCCGCAAGAAGAGTCGACCCCTTCGGTCCAGATCGTGACCGTGCGCGAGACGACCAGATCAGACGAGGCATGTTCCGCGACCACCCGCGGAGTACGAGTCCTGATCTGCGAAGACGATCGGACGAGCGCGAGATTCCTCGGTACGCTCCTGCAACACTGGACGTGCTCGCATCGCATCGCCGCCACGACACATGCTGCGCTGAAGGAATTCAGGGCCCATGAATTCGACGTGGTGCTGCTCGGCGCACTTCCCGATCTCGATAGCGACCGATCGGTTCGCGAGTTTCGCGAGGCCGAGGAACAGCTCGACCGATCGCGTACACCGATTATTGCGATCACGGCGACACCCGATCCAGTGATTCACGATGCACTGCTCGCAGCCGGCGCCGACAGCGTGCTGTCGAAGCCGTACCGGCCGCGAACGCTTCGCGAAAGATTGGACGAACTCACGGTGACCCATCGGACGCCGGAAGAGACACCTTCTAGCTAGAGCCCGGACCAGTTCAGGCTAGCCGCGCCTCTTGGTGGATCAGCGACTCTCGGAATCGATGACAGGCAAGACGAGGTCGAGCACCCGCTGGGCCGGAATTGCGTACGACCGAACGCGACCCGCCCGCGCGATGTTGAGCCCCGCGATTCGACCGTCGACGTCGACCACTGCGCTCCCGCACTCTCGGGCGGAAATCCCACCGTCGTGTTGGTACGCGCTGTGGAATCCGGTTCGTCGGTCGCTCAACTCTCCGCCGGATAGCCGGAGTTCCTCCGGACTCTCGCTTCGACTGCCGAGCACCGCTTCGACCGTTCGGTCACGATCGTTGCGTCGTACCTCGAGTTTCAACTTGGCCCCGGCGCCTGCGCTCGACACTGCGCGTACCAAGTCTTCGGTGTCGGAGATTGCGTGCTCGTCGACACGGACCACGACATCTCCCGTGCGAAGCCCAGCCCGGCGGGCTGCACTGTCGACCTCGGTCCGACTGACTCGCGCTCCGGAACCCTCGGCCGCGTCCTCGAGGAATACTCCGAGAAATCCCTTCTCGCGGGGGACGCGACGCGTACCCACTCCGACCACACCGAATCCAACCGCGTCGCGAACACCAACACTGAAGGCGAGTTGGCCCGGTCGCATCGGAGTCGTCCGAGTGTTACGCCACTCGGCCACCGGATACTGCTTACCCTCGGTAAAACGCAGGAGCGCGATATCATCGCGATCGAATCGTCGCACCAACTTGGCGACCCGCAGACGACCGTCGAGTTTCACTTCGATTGCGTCGTCGAGCGCGTAACCCTCTATGGAACTCGACTTGGTCACAATCCAACCGCCTTCATTGATGATGACGCCATAACCAACGCGGCGGCCTTCGACGTGGACGGAAACTGTCGACCGCATCGCGGTTTCGATGGTGCGAGCGATCGGCCCGCGCAACGCACGGTCGAGGCGAGTCTGCGGTGTCGACGTCGGAGCCAGCACCAGTACGAAAAGAACGCCGAGGACTCTCATTCGACGAACTCCTTCCGATACCCGAGGCTCACCTCGAACACTTCTCGTTCTCCGCCTCGGAACACTCCGATCTCGATGACTTCACCGGGGCCAAAGGTACGCAAGACGTCTACGAGCGCGCGACGCTTCTCGTACTTGTTCTCGCCGATCGACAGAATCACGTCGCCGCGCTTGAGCCCAGCGCGAGCGGCCCCAGAGTTCGGAACCACGCGGTCGACGTACCACCCACCGCCGATGTGCGAGACGCCGACGCCGAGAAACGGAGTGCCGTGTCGCAACGCAGCCCACCCCTCTCGATAGCGGTCGACCGGAACGTGAAAGTTGCGGGAGAGTCGCCGAAAAATGCGAGAGTGGATTCCGACGAGACGGCCGTACTGATCGACCAGTGGACCGCCCGAGTCGCCACTGACGATGGCGCAGTCGGTCTGCAACAGGTCTGGGTCGTCGTCGATGAGCCGGCCGATGCGGATGACCGGCGGACGATCCGAAACGTAGCCCCCGGGATGACCGAGCGCGAAGCACCACGCGCCGCGCTCCATGGCTCCGGAGTCGCCGAGTTCGATGAACGGCCAGGGCCCTTTCTCGACGATCTCGAGCATTCCGGTGTCGAGCCCCTCGTCGCGTCCGCGCGCCACGGCTCGAACCGAACGGCCGTCGGCGAGGTAGACCGTGGCGAACTGACCCTCTTCTGCGAAGACATGCGCCGCGGTCAAGACCAGGCCGTCTTCGGAAACGATCACGCCACTGCCGCGACTACCCCGGGCACGAATACCGACCACGGCGGGTAGAACTTTGTCGTAGACCTGAACGGATTTTCGCTCGAGATCCTGGAGGACAGGCTTCGCCTCCGGCTGGTCGTCGTCGGAAGCACCGTCGGATGCGAGCCCCGCCACGGCGAGGCCGATCACGAATACCAGGGAGAGTCCGCCAGAAAGCCAAGGCCGGCCCGGTGGCACCGTTGGAGGTACATCCGGAGACAGAGCAGCCTCCCTGTGAGCGGAGAGCGAGGAGCAACTCGTGTGTGGCAAGGACAACCTTTCGGCTGATCGCGCGGGCCGCGAGGTCCAGCTGCCAAGGTATCACAGCATCGGGACCGGCGCGACTGTGGGGACTCGGCCCTCTTTGGGCAGAGATTCGATCGGTGGTGACGGGAGGCCGTTCTTGGGTCATAATGAAAGGTAGCGAGATACGATCGGCGCCGAACGGGTGGTAACCTCTGATCTGCGTCGCCCCATCGGAGCTGGGAGCCTATTGTTAGGCTTTCGGAGATCCGAGAACCCGTTTTGGGTCACGGCCCGACGCGGAACCCACTCGAACCACACCCCGGCCGTGACGCGGATTCCCGTCGTCGCTGCCAAGGAGCCTGAGCAGCATGATTACCGTCACCGAAAGCGCGACCAAAGAAATCCAGCGCCTTCTCGACGAGAACGAGCACGCCACCGACGGAGGACTCCGCCTTTTCGTCAAAGGTGGAGGTTGCGCCGGCATGTCCTACGGCATGGAAGTCGTCGACGCATCGAACTCCGAGGACAAGATCTTCGATGACTCCGGGGTTCGAGTCTTCATCGACCCGAAGTCGTTCTTGTTCCTCAACGGAGCGGTGGTCGACTTCAAGGAAAACCTGATGGGTCGTGGGTTCGTCTTCGAGAACCCGAACGCCGCCGGAAGCTGTGGCTGCGGGACGAGCTTCTCGGTTCAGTAGCGGTTTCGGTTCAAGCGCTCGAACTAAGAGCAGCGGTGAACCGCCGCGTTAGGCGACCACACCGTCCAGCAAGGTCGTTGGATCGGGTGGATGATTCTTCTTCGACTCGAGCGCCACTGCGGCCGCCGACTCGACTTCCTCGGTAACCGCGGCTTCCCACTTCTCGAGCTTCTTCGTCACCGCCTTCGCGGTCTTGACGCCGAGAAGTGCGGGCTCGCTGCGCAGATACTCTTCGAAACAACCCACCGGATCGCGCTTGCCCCAGTCGGCGAATTCATCTCCCGAGAAGAGTTCGCGCGCTTCCGCTTCGTCGTGGGTGGCGTGCCCCCCCATTCGGAAGGTGCGAGAGTACACGACGACTGGACCCTCGCCGGCGAGACACAGCTCGCGGGCTGTGGCAATGGTGTCGTAGACGTCGAGAACGTGGTTACCGTCGCAACGTAGCCCGGTCACTCCGTGGCTGGCCGCGATCGACTCGAGCGACGACCGCAGCTTGTCATCGCGACGCGTGCCGAGCGCAACGTGGTTGTCCTGAACCACGACGATCAACGGCACCCGCGCACTCGCCGCCACCGCCAACCCCTCGTGAACCGTTCCGGTGCGGGTCGCACCTTCGCCCGTCCAGGTGAGCGCAACTCGGTCCTCACCGCGCATCTTGAAGGACAACGCAAAGCCGGCCATGACGGGCACCAAATCGCCAACGTGGCTGATCGGGCAGACCACGTGGTGATTCAGATCGCCGATGTGAAGATCACGCCCGCGCGTGATGGTGTCACCGGTACCGAGGTAAACCTTGAAGCAGTCTTCGAGCGGAATCCCTTTCTGAAACGCAGCCGATTGATTGCGAATCATCGGCCCCACCGGATCCTCGGCGGCCAGCGCTTCGAGCGCTCCGATCGTCGACGCTTCTTCACCGAGACCGAGCCACGCTTTGGTCAACACGCCGGTTCGAACCCACCGCTTGAGAGCGATATCGTAGAGACGACTGCGCACCAACCCGGTGTAGAGGCGCCCGAAGAGGGCAGGATCGGCCGCTGCGATTCGCCCCGGTAGGGTCGAAGACTCGTCGATGGTCTGACGATAGGCGGACTGCACCGCCGAATCCGGCTGCCAGTCGATGTACTCTTTGGGGTCGTGGGGTGGGTAGCGTCTCATGGGGTCTCCGCCAAGGTTCGTTGCATCCAGTCGCTCGTGCGTCGAAGGACGTCCTCGAGCGACGCGGTCGGCTTCTCGAACGGGTGACCGGCCCCGAAGGTGTGCCCGGCGCCGGGCAGGATCACTCGCTCCTTGTCGAGGTGTACAATCGCCTCGTCGATCCAGGTCGCTTCCTCGACGGGCACCGACTCATCGGCGTCGCCATGGATAATCAACGTTGGAATGTCGCGGCGACGAACTTGTCGAGCGACGTCGTAGCGCGCTTCCTGCGCAAAGTAGTCATCGATCACGGACACGTCGAGTTGCAGCACTTGTCCCGTGCGAACGTTCGGGATGTCGATAGAGCCGTGTTCTCTCCAGTGCCGTACTTGTTCGTCGGTGTGTCGTCGAGACTTCCCGGGCGACCCGAGCGTCGCGATGGCATCGATCGACGGAAGATCCCCGCCCGCGAGCAACGCCACCAACCCTCCTCGAGAATGACCGATCACTCCCCGGGCCGGACCGAGCGCCTCGCGCGGCGCACTCCACGCTTCGACGTGGTTCAACACGCTGGCGAGGTCGTCCATCTCGGCGCCGTAAGTATTTCGCGAGAACTTCTCTGGCTCGTCATGCCGATCGAGCGCGGGGCCGACGCCGTTGAGGGAGAAGTTGAACCGGTTGACGACGAACCCGTGGGACGCCAGTTGCGATGCGAACCAAGGCCACGGCCCCCAATCCTTGAACCCCTTGAAGCCGTGACAAAACACGACGACCGGGGCCGGCCACGCCGCCTCGGGCGGGAGATCGATCGAGCCGCGAATGGTGCGGTCGGGACCGACGTCGAATTGGTAGGGCACAGACTCCGAGCTCACGATTCCTCCGGGCGGTCGGCGAAAGCCCGTCATGATCGTTTCGAGGCCGGTAATTGCAAGCCGCTTCCAAAACGGCCGCCGGGGCGGCATCCTGTCGCCGGTCGGAGTTTCTAGGAGGACACCACGTGCTGGTACTGTATTGGATGACGGCCGACCCCGTCGTAGCTCGCGAGGATATGACGCTTCTCGAGGTGCGGGACGCCATGGTCAAACACAGCATCCGCCGCCTGCCCGTCGTCAAGAACGGAGACGAATTGTGCGGGATCATCGGCCGATCCGATCTCTACCGAT
>JAJFFE010000292.1 GCA_021776775.1 Planctomycetota bacterium
CTTCAGAGAACACGTCACGTCGCAAGCTCGACGGTCACGGTGCACCCCACGATCGCTCGACATAGAGGTCCCCATTCATGGCCAAAACCTCGTCAACAACAAACTCGATAACTTTTCGAGATTCAAGAACGAAACAGTCGAGTGACATCGTCCGGGCGATGCCGCACCCATCCACGCAACCAAACGATGCTGCATTTTCGCCCACCAGCAACTGCACCCAGCTCGGTACGGATCACGCCGCCCAGCGCACACGGCTCATCGCCCGCGGTGTACTCTCTCGGGGCCTCCGCAAAGCATCGGGCACTTCCGTTGCCCAACGCCCCGAACAGATCGGACCGACCCCGATTCGCCCGTCCAACGTTCGAAGCCGTCCCGGTCTCCAACCACCGCCCCGGCGAAAAAGCCCACTCCTACCTCATAGTCGGTGGCGAGCCATCGACGCCGCCCTCCCCAAACCACTGGTGTTCGAGCCACGCCACGATGCGCCCTGCAAAGATGCGCGCCGCAAAGATGCACCCGGCAAAGATGCACCCGGCAAAGATGCGCCCGGAAAATCGGCCTTTGCGACGCCTTATCAGGTGACCAACACATAGCCTTGCGATCCGCTCCAGTGATTCAGGACCCAAGACCTGAGTCCGAGCGTCCCGCAGCCCCTGAGCCCGCCGTGCCTGCGACTCGGTCGCGAAGAGCCGTACCGCGCATTGGCTTCGACAAGAACGCCAAGCAGGGATTCGCGATCTACCGCTGAGCGGCGCCATTTCGGCCCTCGTTGGTTGCATCCGGGCCGTCCAGGTCGATACTTAGCTGACCTCTCTCCGGGGGGAGAGAGTTATCCCTCGAACGATCGATCGTCGGTGATCAGAACGCGGTAGCTTCGTGGACGGTCCAGAGATGGAGCACGGGGTTGCGGTTCATTGCCGCGGGTTCGAAAAAAACAGTGCGATCCACAACAACTGAGGAGTTCCGATGTATCGGCGCGTCCCGCTTTGCTCGTTTCTACTGATCGTTATCGCGACCTTGACTCCCTTCGATAGGACACACGGCGACGTCTTGACCCAAGGTACGTTGAGCGTGGAAATCAATGAACTCGGCCTGATCACAGGAGCACCCGGCGGTTCGATCGTCACGATCGACGGGAACAAGTTCACGCTCGAGGATGACATCGCCGAGTGGTTCGGGATCATGTTCCAACGCGCGGGCGTCGACACGACCGCGAGCGGATCGGGGGCCGTGCTCGACTGGGATGCGAATCGTAGCGCGGTCACCGTCGTTTCGTTCGAAGCGACCGACGAAACTGCGATCGCCGTCTGCGAGGTGGCCGGCCTCGAGTTGCGCTCTGAGTTCTTCTTCGACGCGGGCGACTTGATCTGCACCGTGACGTTGTCGAACCTGACGCTCGACGTAATCTCCAACGTCATGTACTCGCGTGAGTGGCTCGCCACGCCGAGCGACCCAATCTACTGGACGTTCCCCTACGACCTTCCCTCGACTCCCGCGGCGGCCGGCGTCGC
Organism: Planctomycetota bacterium; assembly: GCA_021776775.1. Classification (GTDB taxonomy): domain Bacteria; phylum Planctomycetota; class UBA8108; order UBA1146; family JAJFFE01; genus JAJFFE01. The sequence goes on from JAJFFE010000292.1 coordinate 1,512, forward strand.
GCGTCGCTTGTGGATGACGGACGACATACCGCCGGGTTCGGCCAAGAGCCTCACCTTCTCGTACGAGCGTGACCTACAGATTGCCAGCGGCGGTCCGAGCGTCGACGTTCCACTCAGCCTGTGGACCAACGCCGACTTCCCGAGCGGACTCAACTACGGGTCGACCAACGGCGTTTCGTTCGGAGACTACGACGCCGACGGGCGACCCGACGTGTTCGCGTGCTCGGCGGCGACGTTGTGGCGCAACATCGACGGAGAAACGTGGGAGTTGGTAGCCGACCTAGACAGCGTGCTGCCGTTCACCGCCCGCCGCTACGGCTCTTCCTTCGGCGACTACGACAACGACGGGCTTCCGGACATCGGTACCGAACCGCGCGACGGGTGGGGCGGCGATGAGTGCTTCCACCTCCTGCGCAACCTCGGTGGCGAAACCTTCGTCGACGTCGCCATCGATTCGGCGATCATCGATCTGCAGCCGTGCAACGCCGACGCCGAGTCGATCTGTTGGGGCGACGTCGACTGCGACCACGATCTCGACATGTTCTTGCCGGTGTATCCGCCCTGGGCGTTCGGAGGACCCGGAAACTTCTTCTTGGAGAACAACGGTCCCGCCGGCCCGGCAGGTGCGTATACATTCTCCGAAACGAGCGCGGCCGCCGGCGTCGACAATCCTCCGGGGACTGCACGTTCGGAAGGAGCACAGTTCGTCGACCTCGACAGCGACGGCGACATGGAGCTCTACTGCAACGGAACGCTGTACCAGAACCAATCGTCGCCGGGGTCGCCGCTGTTCGGAGCAATGACGCAAGCGGCGTCGGGCATTCTGTTCAGTACCCAACTCGAAGAGGGATGCCTCTTCGCCGACTACGACCTCGACGGAGACTTCGACTTTTCGATCGTCTACACGGGGCCCGGCGTCCGCATCTACCTGAACCAAGGCGACGGTACCTTTTCCATGCAGCCGGTCAGCACCGTGGCTGGTTACCTCACTGGCCTCGATCTCGGCATGTCGGCTGAAGATTGGGACAACGACGGCGACATGGACTTCACGACGCGACAGGTGTTCCGCAAGAACCAACTCATGGAGACCGGTGAGCTGTCGTTCACCGTCGCTTCGCACAGCATTCCATCAGGTCATATCACTTCGGCCACGCCGGCGTGGGCTGACTGGGATCGCGATGGCGATCTGGACTGCGCGCTCGGCAACTGGCTCTCTACCGGCCGCTTCTACGAGAACACACTGTACGACGGAACCGAACCGTTGAGCGAACGTCGCTACATCCGCGTGCGCTGCCTCGACGACACCATGGATCCCGCCGGTTTGGAAACCGCCTACGCGACCACCGTCGAAGTTGCCATTCGCAACACGGACAGCACGCACCGTTTCAAGAAGTTCGTGTCGAGCTCTGGAGGCTATCTCAATCAGAACGAGTACACCCTGCACTTCGCACTTCCCGCCGACCCGGCCCCGGGCGACGACGCCGATGACGTGAACCTCGACATCATCGCGGACTTCCCCAACCTTCCGGTCGACGGCTACTACCGGGTCGATCGCCATGTCAATCCGGCGCTCGGCAACATCGACGTCGCCGACCTCGCCGAGCGCGAAGTGGTGATCTACCGCAGCGGTCGCGTGTCGATCGACGGAGTCGAGTTTCTTCCGACCGGGTACGAAGCGCCGCTTCTGATCACCGCAGCCGGCGGTTTGGAGCAACCTTCGACGTCGGCGGCGCTCGCGGCGCCCGTCGACACCGCGGGACCGTTCCGCGCCGGACTCGCGTTCGACACGTTCGGCGCGTCGGAACGAGTCCGCATCCGCGAAATTTTGATCGACGGTCTGCTTCAAGAGCCGTCGTTCTGTTTCGGCGAACTGTCGAACGTCGAACTGTGGGACATCACCGATCCCTCGGAATCGACCCTCGTTCGGTCGCTCGCAATCCCGCCGGCCGGCAACCATCGCTCGGTGTTCCCCTCGGACATCTTGCTCGCGGTAGATCGAGAGTACCGGTTGATCGCGAAGCTCTCGGAGTCTCGCGCAACGACCGTCTCGGCGCCGATCGCCCACCCCAACCTGACGGTGCTCGGCGGAGTCGCCTACTACGACTCGACCGGGTGTACGGGGGATGAGCACGCGACGGCCGTGGTCGATCCGACGACGATTTCGGCTTCGATCCGATTCGCTCCGGTGGCGTTCGTGGCAGAACAGTTCGTGCGCGGCGACTGCAACGAGGACGCCACCCTCGACGTCGCTGATGCCATCTACTTCCTGACGGCGACCTTTGGCAGCGGCGTCACCCTGAACTGTGACGACGCGTGCGACTTCAACGACGACGCCATGCTCGACGTCGCCGACGCGGTAACCCTGCTCGACACGCTGTTCAGCGGCGGCGCTCCGCTGCCGGGTCCGTCGACCTGCGGCGACGACCCGACGCCGGACTCCCTGGAGTGTGTGCAGGGCAACTGCCCGTAAGCCCGGACGCGCGGCGGCATAGCCAGCGCTGACTATGGATTTGAGCCCGACGAGCTGTCGAGTCGACAGCCGCCGGGCTCGTTTTTTCTGGTGCCGAATCGCGTCGAAAGTCGTCGCGGTCTCGATGGCCCTTAACTCCCCGGCGTCAGTCGTCTGTTATTCTTCGCGAGGTTCCGGCACTGTAGCGGTCGCGCCATGACCCCTGTCGCGCGATTCACACCCACTCCGAGACCGAAGCACGCATGACGATTCCCGTCCCTGACCAGATCCGAGTGTTCGCCGAAGCGATTCGCACGGCCGGCGGCCGCGCCATTGTGGTCGGCGGCTTCGTGCGCGACGCGCTGTTGGGGATCGAATCCAAAGACTGCGATGTCGAGGTGTTCCACCTCGACATGGATCAGCTCGAGACCGTGCTCGGTCAGTTCGGAGAGGTGATCACGGTCGGTCGGGCATTCGGTGTATTGATGATCAAAGGTCACGACGTCGACTTCTCGGTCCCCCGCGTCGACAACAAGGTCGGCAAGACGCACAAGGACTTCCGCTGCGAGTTCGACCCAGAGATGACGTTTGCCGAGGCGGCGCGCCGGCGCGACCTCACGGTGAACGCCATGGGCTACGATCCGCTGACGCACGAAATCCTCGACCCCTACGACGGGCAAGGGGACCTGTCGAAACGGGTCCTTCGCGCGACCGACCGGACCACGTTTCCCGAAGACCCGCTACGCGGCCTCCGTGTGGCGCAGTTTCACGCCCGCTTCGAAATGCAGCCGGACGAAGAGCTCATGGAGCTGTGCGCTCAGGCCAACTTCGACGATCTTCCCGGCGAGCGGCTCTGGGATGAGTTCGCGAAGCTGCTGCTAAAGTCGCCGCGGCCGTCGCTCGGTTTCGAGTTCCTTCGCGAGTCGACCTTGCTGCGGTTCTTTCCGGAATTGGAAGCGCTCGTCGAAACGCCGCAGGATCCCGAGTGGCATCCCGAAGGTAGCGTCTGGGTTCACACCCTGATGGTCGTCGACGAAGCGGCTCTGTTGCGCAGCGGGGATCGCGACGAGGACTTGCTGCTCATGTACGGTGCGGTGTGCCACGACCTCGGCAAGCCAGATACGACATTCACCGACGACAACGGACGAATCAGGTCTCCCAATCACGAACCGGAAGGTGTGGAACCGACGCACGCGTTTCTGTCGCGATTGCGAGCTTCCAACAACTTCGTCGACCGCGTCGCAATGTTGGTGCGATATCACTTGGCTCCGGCAATGTACCCGCGACAGGAATCCACTGCCAAGGCGTACCGTCGCTTGGCGCGCAAGTTCGGGGAAGTCGACCTCCCGTTGACGCTTCTCGAACGAGTCGCGCGCGCGGATCACTTCGGCCGCACGACGCCGGACGCGCTGGCTCGTGAGCACCCGTACGGAGATCGGTTTCTCGAGATCATCGCAGAGTTGAGAATCGAGGATGAGCCCGAGCCCTCGGTGGTGTTGGGTCGCCACCTCATTCAGCTTGGGATGAGGCCGGGGCCACACTTCGGCCCTATCCTCGAGCGCTGTCGCGAAATCCAGGATGAGCTCGGTGAAACCGATCCCAAGGTGATCCTCGGAAAAGTGAGAGCGACCAACAAGTTCCCGGAGTTGCGCTAAGCGAGCCGGCGAAACTGGGAATCTCGCGCTTCGACGCTCGCTCGCTGGGAACGAGGTCGACACATCCGATAGGATCCCGTCGAACGGCTGAACCGAACCACCGACGAACGCGTATCGAAGGACACTCATGATGCCCCGCGGACTCTGGATCCTTGGACTAGCCGCCGCTTTCGTTGTCGGCTGCGGCAGTAACAACCCCGATTCAACGGCGGGCCAAACGGCTCACACCGAAGAGCCAGCCGCGCCCAGGAGCGTGATTCTCATCATCGGCGATGGCATGGGGCCGCAGCAACTCGGGCTGCTGCTCGATTGGGCGGCCGCCGCCGATCGCGCGCCGACGGCGCTCGAGCGGCTCATGAATTCGGGGACGACCGGATACATTCGCACCGCGTCCATCGACTCTCCCGCCACCGACTCCGCGGCGGCGGCGACGGCCATAGCGTGTGGCGTCGCGGAGAAGAACCAAGTGGTCGCCATGACCCAGGACGGTCGTCCGATTCCGACGGCCATGGAAGACGCGATCGCCAGTGGACGCAAGACCGGGCTGGTCACCACCACGCGCGTAACCCACGCGACGCCGGCGTGTTTCATCACCCACATCGATCACCGCGACAAAGAGGAAGAGATCGCCGTGCAAATCGTCGACTCGAAGGTCGACCTCATCCTCGGTGGCGGAGCGCAGTACTTTCTGTCGCAGCGTCAGAACCTTCGGGATCAGATTGCGAAGCGCGGTTGGCGGCTGGTCGAAGACATGGAAACGCTCGGAGAAGTTCAGAACACCGACCGCGTGCTCGGCCTCTTTGCCAAGTCTCATCTCCCCTACGTTCTCGATCGCGACCAACCAGGCGAAGAGACGGCACCGACTCTCGCCGAGTTGACGGAGAAGGCACTTCAACACCTCGGGCCGTCGTCCACCGGCTTCTTCCTCATGATCGAAGGCGGTCGCATTGACCACGCTGCCCACGCCAATGACGTCGCCGGCATTCTGGGAGAGATGCGGGAGTTCGACGACGCGGTCGCCGTCGCCATGGACTACCAACGCAAGAATCCGTCGACGCTGCTGCTGCTCACGGCTGACCATGAGACCGGCGGTCTTTGCGTGACGTACGGTGACGGCGACGACGTGCTGACCGATGAACACATCCTGGCCATGACTCGCGCCAAGAACTCCGTCGAGATCGCGATCGAGAAGAACGAGCTGAAGCTCGGCCCCCTGGATCCTTCTGTCTTCGGCGTCGGTCGTACCAAGTTCTATTCGCCGGCCTACTACGCGAGCAACTACACCGGGCTGAAAGAATCCGCCAAGTACAAGGTTTCCTTCGGAACCGGCAATCACTCGACGACCCCGGTGCCTGTCATCGCCCGGGGGCCGGGCGCCACCCTGTTCGGCGGCTTGCATCGCAACACCTGGATCGGCCAACACCTCCGCAAATGGATGCAGCGCCCCGTGAAACCGGGGGGCTGAATCGGCTCCGAAGAACCGGGCCGGCGCCGGGACCAACCTCTGACCTTTCGGTCCGAGAGCCCCTCGGGTACTTTGTCCAGTGGGAGGATCGCGCCGTGATTTCGAGAGCTACGAAGACAGACGACACGCCCGACAAGAATACGGCTGGCAAGAAGAAGGCCGGCAAGAAGAGCGCGGCCAAAAAAGGCCCTGCCAAGAAGAGCACTGGCGCCAAGAAGAACACCGCCAAGGAACGCGTGGACGACGCGAAGGCGGGTCGGGAGGGCTCGGCGCCAGTTAAGAAGGCCGTGGCCAGCAAGAAAGCCGTGACCGGCAAGAAGCCACCGGCAAGTACGGACGCGCCCCAGCCCGCGGCGGCCAAGAAAGATGCAGCGCCACCGGCACCCAGCTCACGCCCCAAACCGGCCGACGTCGCAAGCGACGCAAACCTGGTGCGCCTCCACCAGGATCTACTCAAAGACGCCGATACGCGCACCCGCCCAGAGACCCTCGAGCTCCGCGAGAAACTGTGTCGACGAGTCGTGCGCTCCCCCGAACGGCTCGAAGACGTCATGTCGGGGCTCGAACACGACAGCTTGGCCGTAAAGTACGGCTGCTCGAGCCTCCTGCGCATGATCAGCGATCGAAAGCCCGAGATGCTGGTCGACCACTGGAAAGAGTTCACCAAGCAACTCGAGAGCGAGACCTCTTACCTGCGTTGGGACGCGATCAGCATAGTCGCGAACTTGGCGGGCGCCGTGAACAAGCGACGCCTCGATACGATTCTGGAGCGGTACCTCGAACCGATTCAGGGCCCGGTGCTAGTCACCGCGGCCAATACCATCGGCGCGGCAGCGCGACTCGCAGAGCGGCAACCGAAAGTTGCTTCTGAAGTGGTCGACGGGATCCTTCAGGTCGGTAGAGCCAAGTATGCGACACCCGATTGCAAAGACATCGCAATCGGGCAGGCGATCACCGCACTCGGCTCGATCTACGGTCAGCTCGATGATCCCGCACGCGTCCTGCGATTCGTACGACGTCAACGAGACAACAAGCGCGCCGCGACTCAGGCGAAAGCGGAACGTTTCCTCGACCGACACGAGAAGCTCAAGAAGAAGGCGTAGCAGCCACCCGGCTCTCCGCACGTCGACGTAGGTTCGGTCTCTCCATCACCCGCCGGCGGCACGAAGCGACGGTCGAGCACGATCCACGTTGACGACCCATGGCCATCGCGCTTCGCTTCGGGAGGCGCCGGTCGGTGGCAAACACGGCTCGCCGTCGGTCCGGGCCAGTTCCCGTTGAGTGCCGACTACCGGATAGCCATCCGGCGTGCTCAACGTGATGCGAACACCTTCCCCGAAGTCGCTAGCCCCCACCACTGCGGCGATCGATTGCGTAGGCAACTCGAACACGACGACCCCGACCGGTTCGCCGGCGTCGAAGACCGGTTGCAACAGAAAGGTGTGGAACTCATCGCCTCGGCGGAAACTCATCAGGTCGGTGAGGAAAGGGCGCTGGAGCGATCGAACGAAGCCGGGTCCGCGAACCCACGGTGCGATCTGCCTCGCGAGATCCCGTGACAGAACTCTCCCTTCGCAATCCGTGGCATACACTCTCGAACACCGATCCGCCAAGCGCTGCTGTGCTCGCGATAGTCGAGCGATCGCTCGCTGGCGTTGGTCGGGATCTGCTCCGGCCCGGAGGGCAACGAGGAGTTCAGGACAACGGCTCACGGCAGTTGCGGCGCGCTCGAGTTCCTGTATGTAGCATTTCAACCGCTCGTGTTGGTGCGCCGCAATCTCGCTCAAGTCGGATTGTATCGATCCGTTCGCGATCGCGGACCCGCCCGTCGCACGAAGCGACAGCCACGCCACCGTGGCCACCACGAGAAGCACCAACGCAGCGTGACGCAGAAGTCGTACGGCGTACCGAACTCGAAACAAGGGCGCCCCTCCCAAAAAGGAAACCGAGACTGTTGGGTTCTTCGGCTCGGCCACGCGCCGACTTTGACAGGGAAGAGTTCTCCTCAGCGGATTCCGAGAAAGACCCCGGGCCGATCAGCTTCGAAAGGAAGAATGTGCTCCCAGCGGCAAGAACCGCCGCCTGTCGGAGGAACGCGCAGACGGTGTGCGGCGGATCGCGATTCGTGGCCGATCGCGCGATCAACATGCGAAACGAGGCTCCACGATGGCACGACGGCGTGCACGCTCAGCGATCGGCTAATGAGCGACGAGCTACATGTTCGCGCTACGCGTTGAGAACCGAACGGATCGACTCGATCAGCGTACTTGCGTGAAACGGCTTCTGAAGAATAGATAGGTGCCGGCCTTTGATACCGCGATCGGCAATGACGTCTTCGGTATAGCCCGACATGTAGAGAACCTTCGCTTGGGGCCGTTCCTTCGCCATCCACTCCGCGAATTCAGGGCCGCTCATGTGTGGCATGACGACGTCCGTCAAGACCAAGTCGATCTGGCCTGAGAACGCCTCGACGATTCGACACGCGTCGCCCGGGTGCTCGGCTGCAAGAACCTCGAAACCGTGACGCTTCAAGACCCGCGCCGTTAATCGACGTACCCCGGGATCATCCTCCACGAGCAAGATCGTCCCTTCCATCGAGACGCCGGAGGGTACGTCAAGAGTTTCGGTCGAAGCCTCTACGGCATTGATCGCCTCGGGGAAGTAGAGCTCCATCGTCGTGCCTTCGCCTTCCTCGGTTTCCACGGCGACGAACCCCCCACACTGGCGGACGGTTCCGTACACGATCGACAATCCGAGCCCCGTCCCCTTCTCGCGACTCTTGGTCGTGAAGAACGGTTCGAAAATCCTCGACTGGGTGTCTCGGTCCATCCCCGTGCCCGTGTCCGAGACACGAAGTACCGCGTACGCACCCATCGGAGCGTCGGGATGCCGTTCTTCTTGACGCTTCGACAGGATCGTCGCACCGGTAGAGATCACCAGCCGCCCCCCGTCAGGCATCGCGTCCCGAGAGTTGACCGCAAGATTGACCAACGCCTGCCCGAGCTGATCAGCGTCTCCTTCGATTTGCGGAACGCGCGCGCCGAGTTCCACGACCAACTCGAGGTCTTCTCCGATGAGTCGACGAAGCATGCCGTCGAATTCGCACACGACCTCGTTGATCGAGACTCGCTCTCGCTTCGACGCTTGGTTCCGGCTGAACGCCAGGAGTCGTTGCGTCAAGCTAGCCCCCTGGTCGCCGGCCTTGCGAATCTCCTCGAGCGACTCCCACGTCGGACTGCCAACCTCCGTCTCGTCGAGCAACAAGTCGGAGTGCCCGACGATCACCGATAGCAGGTTGTTGAAGTCGTGCGCGACTCCGCCCGCGAGTCGACCGATCGCTTCCATCTTCTGCGCCTGACGAAGACTTTGCTCGAGCTCATGCCGGCGGATCTCAGCCGCGTGACGCTCTGTGATGTCGACCATGGTGCCGATAAATCCAAAGGCACCGCCGCGGTCGTCCAAGACGGGGCGCGCTTCCGCGATGACGAAAACCTGTCGGCCGCACGGATGCACGAAGCTGAACTCTTCGCGAAACGTCTGGCTGGAATGCACCAGATCATCAAGGGCGCCCGCCACGCGATCTCGGTCATCTCCGTGAATCTGGTGGATCCACCCGCTATCCATGATCTTGCCACGCGATAACCCCGCCAACTCGACACAACGATCGTTGGCGTAGATGCACCGATTCGACTCGTCCAAGCGGAAGATTCCAACGGGGGCGACTCCGGCCAATGTGCGAAACAGCGACGTGTTGTCGCGTAGCGCTCCTTCGGCGATCTTTCGCTCGGTAATGTCTTCGATCACCGCGACGTGAGTGGTTGGCGATTCACCGGGTTGCCACATGGGGGACACGGTCAAATTGACCCAGCGACTGGTATTGTCGCGGAGAAGGTAGCGCTTCTCGATGGTGAATTGACGAATCTCTCCACGACGAAGCTGGTCCATCTTGTGCAGATCGAGAGCGAGGTCGCCGGGATACGTCACGTCCATGAAGGTCATGCCGTTCAAGTCCTCGGGCGCCACTCCTAGAAAACCGGCATAGGCCCGGTTCACTTCGATGAACTCGCCGGTGATGCTGTCCGCATGGGCAACGCCGACCGACGCCTGCTCGAAGATAGCGGTGAATCGGGCGTCGGATTCGCGACTCGGTAGCGCTGAGATGTTCTTCAACTCCGGAGAGTTCGGAGAACGAAGATCTCGAGCGTGAACGATCACCTGCGTGCTGCCACCGACCGCGGGCACGCCTTGGACGCGCAGCGAAACAAAGAGAGGCTCTCCGCCCCGAACGGCCAGACAGCCGTTGCCGCACCACATCCCAGAACGCGTTACCGCGGGTAGGACCTGCTCCGCGAAAACTGGCGCGAACGTCGGAGAGACAACATCTTTGAGAGTCGGCACAGACGAAGCTTGGCAGCGTGGTCGGTTCAGCTGACGACGGGCACTCTCGTTAAGATACGAAATCTCACCCGTCATTGCGGCGACCACGATGATGTCCGTGCATTCATCCACGATTGCAGCAAGAACTTCAGTCGGAAGCGCGTGGTCTGTTGTCGGCGATCGTGGAAAATCCTCGGAACGCTCGATCATGTCTACTGATCATTTCTTCCCAGCCAACGAGGTTCGCTCTCGGAGCCCCAGCGTCTCATAGATCTTGAGAGTGGCCGAGGACTGATTGAGCGTATAGAAGTGAATCCCGCGCACCGAATGGTGCAAGAGATCACGACACTGCTCCGTCGCGTGGTGGATGCCTACAGCACGGACGGCACTCGGGACTTCCTGACAACGCTCTACATCACGAAGAAGTCGCGCCGGGAAGCGTGCCCCGGCCGCGAGCTCTGCCATACGCGTCATGCCCGAAGCCGAAGTCACCGGCATGATACCAGCGAGGATAGGAACCTTGATTCCGGCCAGATCACAACGGTCCCGGAAATCATAGAAGTCATGATTGTCGAAGAACAGCTGCGTGACGATGTAGTCCGCACCGGCGTCGACCTTCGCCTTCAGGTAGTCCATCTCCAGCAGTCGATTGGGAGTTGCGGGATGACCCTCCGGAAATCCGGCGACCCCTAACCCGAAGCCTCGTGGGTCGGTGTGTCCACCGTCTTCCCCGAACTTGCGGATGAACCGAACAAGGTCTGCCGCATGCTGAAAGGCGTCTCGATCACGATCGTATCCCGTCTGCGAAGACGGCGGGTCTCCCCCGAGCGCTAGGATGTTTGTGATTCCGGCGCTCGCGTACCGCGTCAGGATTTCTCGAATGTCGTCTTCCGAGTGACAGACGCACGTCAGATGGGAAATCGCTTCGAGGCTAGTTTCTTGAATGCGCACGACGAGATCGTGCGTCAGCTCGCGGGTCGACCCACCCGCTCCGTAAGTGACCGAGACGAACGACGGCTTCAACTCCTCGAGCCGCGCGATTGTGGTGTAGAGTTTCTCGGCGCTCTCCGCTGTTTTCGGCGGAAAGAACTCGAACGAATACGTCGTCTCTTGCTCGGCAAAAATATCCCTGATGTGCATCGGTTCTTCCGCGTTGTCACTGACGTTGTCTCGCGGCGCCAGACACCGGGCACGTCACTCGAATGAGCAACCGAGTCCGGAGACGCCACTCGTAGTTTGGGCGGGGCTGAGCCTCAGACTGTATCAGGTTGGGCGCCTGTCGACACCCGTTCCGAGGGACGACGTGAGGCGGTTTTCGGTGTGAAATTCTTGCTTGGTTCAATCGCTATCTCGTCCTGCCAACTATCGTTCGGTCGCGCTAGGAATCGTGGACGATCCAATCATGGTACAATGGCCCCATGCTTCGATACGCAACGGTCACCCCAAGACGACCGCCCCCCCTCAGCATCAAGCTGCGTTTTCAATGGCACCGGCTGCGAGTCTGGTTCGCAACCGCGCTCGTCGTGTCCGTTGGGACGGCGATCGCTGCCATCGGCAACCCTCAGCTCGTGGGGTCCGTGAGCCTCATCGCTTGGAGCGCAGCCACCGCCAGCAGTCTGCTGACCGCGGCCGTCCTCCGCAAACGGCGGCGTGAAAGACTCGGTGGCGGATCCGATGTCGCTCTCTTCGCCCGCATGGGCGCCATCGACGCCCTGTTCCTGGCCGGAGCGTGGATCGATTCGGAAGCGGTGATCTCACCCACGATCGTCGCAGTGGTGACGGTTGCAGCGGCGATCGGTATTCTTTGGCCGCGACGGCGTCGACTGATGTCGACGGAAATCTTGCCGTTGATCGTCACCGCGGTATGCCTCGTCGGCGCAGCCGTCGCGTTCGCAATCAACCCGGCCGTCGTCGTCGCCTTGGAACTCCTGGCAACTTCGTCGTGGTTGCTATACCAAGTTCGCCTGAGTTGGCGTGTGCTCTAGCTTAGCTAGCGGAGACTGCGCGTCGCCGGGGGGCAAAAGGGCTTCGACGACATCCGGCCCGACGTCTCACGCAAATCTCGCTAGCTTGAACGGAGTCCCGACGTGAACGTCCGACTTGGCGCCCGGCTACTATTGCAGATGACAATCGTGGCGTGCGTCGCAGCCAGTGGGTGCGATACCCGCACGGCCGAAGACGACATCCGGGAGGGCTTCGCCGCCTACCGAACGGCAGTGCTCGCAGGAGACGGCGCGGCAGCTGTCGCGCTACTCGACCGAGCGACACTCGATTGGTACGACACCACCGCAACGCTCGCCGCCAACTCTGAGAACGGCACGATCTCGAAGGCAACGCTACTACGAAAGCTTCTCGTCCTGCAGCTGCGCCAAGAGTTCTACCAAGACGAACTCGCCACCATGACGGCCGGACAGGTCTACGATGAAGGTCTCGAACGCGGTTGGCTATCGCGGAGCTCCGTCGAAAACGCGGAGATCACGAAGATCGAGTTCAGCGGACCGCGAGCGTGGATATTCCTGAGCGGCCAGAACAACGCCTCGGCGTTCAGCGCCATTGAAGAAGAAGGGCGCTGGAAAATCTCGCTGATCGAGTCTATTCGCTCGACCAACGTGCGTCTCACACGCGACGCAGCCGCACGGCAAATGCTCGACGGCCCGTACTTGATTCAAGTGCTGGAATCGGATGGCAAGCGGGTCGATCGAAAGTTGTTCCAAGGGCCGAGAGCCCGACCCACTTCACGACCGAGCTCGCAGCCCAAGTAGGTCTTAGCAAGAAGTCCTGGAGTTAGAGTTAGTCCCGCGAGCGAGCTAGGTGCAACGCCTTGCCCAAGGTCACACCGAGGACGCCGGCCAAGAACGGCTTCTGTAGGAATGACACTCCCGGTGACTGCTGCACCAGCTTCGAACCGCGTTCGGTCAGTCGACCGCTCATGAGAACGAACGACGTGTTCGGGATCATGGAAGACCCTTGCTCGACCACGGCAATACCATCGACCTCCGGCATTTGCAGGTCAACGAGCACCGCATCGATTTCCGAGCGTTGTTCATCGATGATATCGAGGGCTTCTCCACCCCCACTGGCTTCGATGACTTGTCCACCCTGCCGCTCGATAATGCCTCGCACGGTAGTTCGAACCATGGGTTCGTCGTCCACGACTAGAATCGTACTCCCGTCGAGCGATGCAAACTCCGCGTCGATCGCTACTGACGGTTCGGTCTGGTCGATCGGCAGCGAGACCGTCACCACGGTTCCGGAGCCCTCGGACGAATGAACTTCAAGCTTTCCACCATGAGCGCGAACGACGCCCTGAACGGTTGAAAGCCCTAGTCCCCGTTGCCCCGATTTTGTCGAGAAGAACGGGTCGAACATGCGGCGCTGTGTCTCGGCGTTCATCCCGCAACCCGTGTCGGAAACTCGAATCGCGACCGCCCCGTCGGGCTCGGCAAAGTGAAACGTCATGCAGACCGTCCCCTTGCCGTCCATGGACTCGCTGGCGTTGATCACCAGGTCCATGATCAGCTGCTTCAACTGGCGAGGATCGATCCGCAACGACGGAAGTACACCGGCGATCTCCACCCGGCAGTCGATCGGTTGGCCGAGCTTTGTTTGGCAAAGCTGCCGAGCTTCTTCGACGGTGGCGGCCAAGTCGGTAGTCGGGTGAAACGTAGTTCGTAGTCGTCCAGCATAGGTCAGCACTTGCCGTGTCAGCTCGCTCGCACGTTGAGCCGCGTCGCAAATACTCCGCAGGAGCGGGTCCGCCTCTTCTCCAGCCGAATCTCGAGCGAGCTCCGCGCTGCCGAGGATCACAGTAAGCAAGTTGTTGAAGTCGTGCGCCATGCCGCCAGCGAAGACACCGAGAGTCTCGAGCTTGTGACTCGCGTCGAGAGCTTGCGCGCTATCTTCCATCTCCAATGCAATCCTGGCAACGTCGCTGGCCGCTTCGAGCAGACGTTCATGCTCGGCGGTGGGCAATCCCGGCACCGTTCGCGAAATGGCGAATGTCCCGAAGATCGATTCACCGTCCGACGAGAACAGTGGAACCGACCAACAGCTACGCAAGTTGACATCGATCGCCAGCTCACGCAATGAAGCGAATCGTGGATCGGTCTGCGCATCCTCAATGAGAACACGCTCTCGTGTATAGACAGCCGTACCACACGCACCCGCGAGTTCCGCGGGCACCAGACCGTCGAAGCGCTTCTTGATCTCGTCGGGAATGCAGGGAGCAGAGCCGATGTATAGCCAACCGGTCGCACGGTCCAAACGCATGACGCTACAGACCGAATGCTCAAGTTGTTGTTGGACTAGCTCGCACAAGTGATCGAGAAGGACAGACGTCTCGACACGCTGTCCGATCAACTTCAAGATCGTCGTTTGAAGATGGATCAAGCCATCAGACGTAGAGTCCGCCAACCGTATCTCCAGAAAGTTTCGTACGCTGCAACCGTTCGGCATAGTGCCAGAAAGAATCCCGCCCAAGCACCCATTCAATACTGATCTCTGCTGTACCCGCAAGCGAAATGGGCCATTCGATTTCGCAAGTGCAGGATCAAGCACGGGCGCGAAGATTGGCAGAAACAAGTCGATCATGGATAGACCAAACTCGGACTCATCCCCGAATCGTTCACGCTAGAGGTGTGGCCGAAAAGTGCTGTTGATGCGAGAGGTCGCGATTTCAAGGTCAGTGCGCCCGGCGATACGCAGTCGTATTGCTCATACTTCGAGTTTCGCCGGATGTGCTGGCCGCCGGAAGCTCGAGGGTCTCGCGCGACATGACTTTTCGGCCGGGCCTCTAGCCCGGACTATTCATCAGGCGGAGTCGTTACGCGCCCGAAAGGGCGCGAATCGCACCGAGCGCAGGCAGCGAAGGACAATCGAGGGATGATCAACGGAACACAGGCTGCGATTTCCGTGAAGATCCAGGCACGACGCCGCAGTCGACCTAGTGGTCTTCAAGAAGGAGTAACGCAGAGATTCGCGGGAAGCGCAGCCTGCGCGGCTT
>JAJFFE010000293.1 GCA_021776775.1 Planctomycetota bacterium
CGACGGAGATGATGACGACGACGGAGATGATGACGACGACGGAGATGATGACGACGACGGAGATGATGACGACGACGGAGATGATGACGACGACTGCTAATCCCCGGATCAGCAGCGTGGCTTGATCGAAGCCCGCTTGCAAATCTCCTCGCTAAGCGCGAGTTTCGGTGCCCGAGGGTGGACGTTATTCAGCGGCTAGCCTCGGGCATTTTCGTCGCTAGACTCGCCCAGGAAATGAGGTGAAGGTCGTCATGAGTTCTCCCAGCTCTCGGGACACTCTTCCCGCCTTCGCAGAGGGGTTTCCCGACCTTCACCGGGCAGCCGCTCCGGGAGACCAGCCAACGACAAAATGGCCCGCCGTCTCCCTCACACGATTCTCTCGAACTGGCGGTTCAACGGTTCCGCTGGGTGTTCCCGCTATCACGAGATCTTCACTCGCGACGGGTTTGATCGGATCGACGGGGCGTCCACAGCTGTGGACGGTGGGGCTGTGTCATCGTTTGCTCGTCAGGGCTCGGATCTGCTGCAAGTCACGAGAACTCGAACCCTGTTTGGTCACTACCGGTGACAACGAGTCGATCTTGATAGAGCAGTCCGTGGCAGAACTTGCAGGTGGTGACCAGGTTGTCCAACTCGGTACGACCGCCTTCGCTTCGGGGTTGGACGTGGTGTGCGTGAAGATCGCGGCGGCCGCGGCAGCTCTGGCAACGGTGGCCGTCACGCGCGAGGACCTTGGCTCGCATCTCGGGTGAGGTCTCACCATCGGGTTCGGCGTTACCGGCCAGTGGTGCGAGCGGTCTCTCTTCCTCGGGCGCGATGTTAATCACCGTCGCGTTTTGGGTCGCAGCGTCCACAGCTGTGGATTCCATTTCCACCGCCGTTAGCGCAAACGTCAGCTTCACCAGGTGCGCTGGCAACGAGTACTCGCCGTCACTAGGCGCGTCCCTTCCATCTCCCTTGGCCGCTCTGACCTCTCGATCAACCACGTCCGCCCCGTTCTTCGCCAAGCAATCAATCCAAAGCTGTTCGGTCCGACTCGTCGCCACCGAAGCCACTTCACGCAACGTGCTCCAGGTCATCTTCGCATTCGCAAACGCCTCACGAAGCCTCGGCAACTCAGGCAACGCCCGCGACACAGACTTATGAGACCAAGCGCTCGACTTCTTGAACCCGAGCTTCTTCTGCAAGTAGTGCTCAATCGAACTACAACGAAGCTCAACATACAAACGCGACTCGTCCATACG
This sequence comes from Planctomycetota bacterium, assembly GCA_021776775.1. Lineage (GTDB taxonomy): Bacteria > Planctomycetota > UBA8108 > UBA1146 > JAJFFE01 > JAJFFE01. The sequence continues at coordinate 1,245 of JAJFFE010000293.1, forward strand.
CCCAATGGAATCCAACAACTCCAGTCGGCCTCGATCAGCTCCAGCGCTCCGCCAACCGTAACGCGGCCGCGTGCGCGCCCCACGCGGTCGCCGCGATCAACGTGCGGTCGTCGACGCCGTGCTCACGCGCGTCGGCCACTAGGCGATCCGTGATGCGTTCGGGGGCGCGAGCGCTCAACCAGGTGATGGTGGCAAGCGTTTGATCTCCGTCGTCGGGTAATTCCGGGCCGTCGAGTGAGAGCGGTTCACCGTTCCAAGTCATCAGTGCTTCGGTGACCCAGCTGCGCACCTGTTCGCTGAGCACTTCGCGCCCCGCGTGTTCGACCGCGCCGCTGAAACGACTGAGCGCATCGCGCACATGGCCGGTGGCCCAGTCGAGTTGTGGGGGACACGGCGCTGCCGGGAGTAGCGTCAGCGCTTCCCCGGATCGCTTCGGGCGGCGCACACTTCTGCGAAACCACGCGATCGACAGCGTCTCGAACGCTCTTCGCCAGCGGCGACCGGCGAAGGGGAGCGGCGAGTCACCGAGGAAGATCGTCACCATACGGTTGATGTAGTGAAAGGCGAACGCGGTCCCGCGCAGCTCCGAGGTCGGGTCGTCGATCGGGCTCGGGGACTCTCCGCCCGTCGCCGTCGCCCACGGCACGAACGATCGCTGGTCGAGCTGTCCGGTCGCGGCGCCCATGATCGAGTGCGCGTCCACGCAGAAGGAGCATTGGTTCGTGCGCGAGATCGCTTCGGCGATGGATTCCTTCTCCCGTCGTGGGACCTGGCCGACGACGAGGACTTCTCGCAGCACGCACCAAACTCCACAGAGCAGATCTACGTGGGCGCCGTGCAGCCAGACGGGCGGCGCTTGCACGCCGAAGTCGTGTCTGAGCTGGCGTTTGACGACGGCGACCCGGGGATCGATCTGAGGCGGCGCGGTCAGATGTCGAAACGTCATTGGGCATGTCCCAAATAGAGATGGGCTATGGGTTACGGTATCCTTGACCGCGGCTCGACGGACTCAACGCGAAGAAAATGTGAAGGGCGTCTTGTCCGTTTGGCGCGGTGACGCGCAAGTTGACGTTGGGCGGGGGGGTTTCCGCCAGTTCCTGGTTCTATGGCGAAACTTGCAAGGAGTCGAGCGAGATCGTGGTAGCGACACTCCTTCGGGGGCCGGCCCGCTTGGCGCGGAACCTCCTATTTTCCATCTCTGATCGCGAGACAACCCTCGCGCGTCGCGGCTTCCCCGAGACCACGGTCGAGCGGCGGGAGCGGCTCGAGCGCATCGGTGCCGTCTTTCTCCTGGGCTATCGCACGGCCCTGGCCGCCGATCGTGATGTCGACGATGCCAAACTGCAAACCGGACTCGACCGCGTCGACGCCGACTGGCGCGGCTGGGCGTACGAGGGGGCCGGGATGGCGCTCGCGCTGCGCGATCGCTTCCGCCTCTTCGGTCGCGGTCGCTTGCCGTCGTTCATCGACGGACCGGCCGCTCCCCACACCTACTTGGTCCACGTCGGTGCCGGTTGGGTAGCGGCGCGGCTCAAGCTGAACCTTCCGAAGTTCTTAGCCTCGCTCGATCCGGTGCTCGGCTGGCTAGCCGTCGACGGTTTCGGCTTTCACCAAGGGTATTTCCATTCCGCTCGTACGGTCGATGGCGGGCGCGAGTGGCTCAACCTTCCGGCCGACGGGTACTTTCGACGCGCCCACGATCAAGGGTTGGGTCGCAGTCTTTTCTTTGTCCGTTCTGGAGACCTCGGCGCAATCACCCGAGGGATCGCCCAGTTCGAAGCGAATCGACACAGCGATCTCTTCAGTGGTGTCGGTTTGGCCGCGGCGTACGCAGGCGGGGTGTCCGAGTCGGAACTCGAGACGCTGGTCGCGGCCGCGGGCGAGCACCGAAGCGCGGTCGCGCAAGGAGTGGTGTTCGCCGCCAAGGCGCGGACGTTGGCCGGTCATGTTCCGCCCGCGTGCGAACTCGCCTGTCGCGTCGTCTGCGACGGCGATCCGCAAGCGTGCGCGGAAGTGGCAGACGGAGCACTTGCCGCGTCGGCGAACGATCCAACGACACCGCAACGGCCGCGGTTCGAGGCTTGGCGCTCGCGCATTCGTGACGCCATGACTGAATCGCTGAACGGTAGTCCGGGAAGAGGGAGGCTGCGGTGAACGGATCCAAATTCGAGTTCAGGAGGCAGGTGCCGAAGCTCGTCGCGCTTGCCGTGATCGCGCTGGCGTACATGTGGGTTTCGCCGAAACCCATCTCTGCCGAGCGTCGCGCCGAACTCGCCGCCCGGTTTGACTTCGAGGCGTTGCCCTTGCCCGGGCCGACTGGGCGCGAGCACCAGCCGTGGCGCGAGGTTCACCCGAGCTACGAGACCATTCGTGGCTGGATCTCCGCCGTCGGAGCGGCGGTCTCGCTGACGGACCTCGACGGCGATGGACTATCGAACGATGTCTGCTTGGTCGATCCCCGCACCGACACCGTATCCATTCTTCCGGTCCCCGGCACCGGCGATCGGTACGCCCTGCAGATCTTGGACGCAGCGCCGCTCCCTTACGACTCCAAGACCATGGCCCCCATGGGTTGCGTGCCCGGCGATCTCAACGAAGACGGTCGCATGGATGTCATCGTCTACTACTGGGGCCGGACACCGATCGCCTTCTTGGGGACGCACGAACCGCACCAAGCTCCGCAGTTTCAGCGACAAGAGTTGTGCGCGTCGCAAGAGCGCTGGTTCACCAACGCGCTGACGCGAGCCGACGTCGACGGCGACGGCCACATCGACATTGTCGTCGGCAACTACTTTCCGGACGGCGCTCGCGTGCTCGACGCCAGTGACACCACTGAGCCTCAAACCATGCAGTCGTCCATGTCGCGCGCCTTCAACGCCGGTAGCGAGCGCATACTTCTCTACCGCGAGAGTCGCGGCGGCGCGGATCCGGCCGTCGAGTTCGTCGACACCCGTTTCGAAGTGACCCCCAACATGCCGAACGGTTGGACGCTGGCGATCGGCGCCGTCGACCTGACGGCCGACGGCAAGTGCGAGATCTACATCGCCAATGACTTCGGTCCCGATCGTCTGCTGCACAATCAGAGTGAGCCGGGCGTGCTTCGATTCCGATTGCTCGAAGGCGTCGAAACGCCGATGACCCCGTCGTCGTGTGCGCTAGGGAGGGATTCGTTCAAAGGGATGGGCGTCGACTTCGGCGACGTCAACGACGATGGACGGTTCGACATCTACGTCTCCAACATCGCCGCCGAGTACGCTCTCGAGGAGAGCCACTTCCTGTTCGTTTCTCAGCCGGGGTTCGAAGCGATGAATGACGGCGTCGCGCCGTATCGAAACGCCAGCGAAGAGCTGGGTGTCGCGCGGTCGTCGTGGGGTTGGGACACGCGTCTTGCCGACTTCGATAACGACGGCGTGCTCGAGGCGGTACAAGCGACCGGATTTGCCAAGGGCGACGTCGACCGTTGGGCAGAGTTGCAAGAGCTCGCGACCGCCAACGACGCGCTGCTCGCGAATCCAAAAAACTGGCCGAAGTTCCAACTGGGAGACGACCTCTGCGGCGACGCTCCGAACCCGTTCTACGTTCGCGACGGCAACGGCAAGTTTGTCGACCTCGCGGCCGAGCTCGGTCTCGACGCTCCGCAAGTGACCCGAGGAATCGCCACCGCTGATGTCGACGGAGACGGGGACTTGGACTTTGCGATCGCCAATCAGTGGGCGGAATCGACGTTCTACCGCAACGACGCGCCGTCGCCCGGCCGCTCGCTGGTGCTCGACTTGCGCCACGGCGCAACCACGGGAGAGTTGACCATCGACCCGCAGCCTTCGGAACTCGTCAGAAGTTACTCCGCCGTCGGCTCCGTCGTTCGGGTCTCCTTACCCAGCGGGGCGGTGAAGGTCTCCCACGTCGACGGTGGCAACGGCCACTCGGGGACGCGGTCCCATGAAGTACACGTGGGGCTCGGTGACGTCGATCCCGCGCTCGAGCTGGCGGTCACGGTTTCCTTTCGCGACCCGGCCGGTAACGAGGGACAGAAGACGATCAACCTCCGCCCCGGTCGCCACGTGATCTTACTCGGCCGCGGAAAGGCGGTGCAGTGATGAACACGCCAGCTTCCAACGCCCCCAACACGGCTCAGCCCGCCAAGCCGAAGAAAGACATGCGCGTCGCGGCGCTCCGTCGCTTCGCCGGCGCGATCACCATTCTCACCTGCTTTGGCCACGCGCTGCTCGGGTTCGAAGCGGCGTTGATCATGGTGGCGGCCGCTCTCGGTACGACCTACAGCTTCGATCTTCTCATCGAAACCGTTGAAGCGTGGGCGGAACGCCGTCCGGCTCGATACCGCGGGGGTCTCGTCTCCTTGATCGACTTCCTGTTGCCCGCGCACATCAGTGGGCTCGCGGTGGCCATGCTGCTCTACTCCGGCGGAGCGATCATGCCGGTCGTCTTCGCGTCGGCGGTGGCCATGGCGTCGAAAGCCATCTTCAAGGCTCCGATGCGCGGACGTTGGCGACACTTCCTCAATCCGTCAAACGCCGGAATCGCCATCACGTTGTTGCTGTTCGGCTGGGTGGGCATCGCGCCGCCGTATCAGTTCACCGAGAACTTCGCCGGCGGCTGGGACCTCTTCGTGCCGGCGATCATCATCGGAACCGGAACCCTCTTGAACGGAGTGTTCACCGGTCGCTTGCCGTTGATCGTCGCTTGGCTCGGCGGGTTTGCTCTGCAGGCGGTCGTCCGTAGTGCCATCTTCGAGACGCCGATCGCGGCCGCGCTCGGCCCCATGACCGGCATGGCGTTCTTGCTCTACACCTTCTACATGATCTCCGACCCCGGAACGACGCCGTTCGGTAAGCGCAACCAGGTTCTTTTCGGATTGTCGGTGGCGGCCATGTACGCGGTCATGATGACGCTGCACGTGGTGTTCACTCTGTTCTTTGCGTTGCTTGCCGTGTGCGTCTTGCGAGGCCTCGGGCTATTTGTTCTCGACGCTCTCGCGAGAGTGCGTTCATCCGAGCGAGAGGCGGTGACGTCATGACACACGATCGATCGACCCCCGACGGGATTGCCGTGGTCGGACTCGGCTGCCGGTTCCCCGACGCAAACTCCCCGCAGGAACTTTGGGAGTTGGTGCTCTCCGGTCGCCGCGCGTTCCGTCGTATGCCGGCGGAGCGGCTTCGCTTGGAAGACTACAGCGGCACCGGCCCGGACTCGACCTACTTGACACACGCCGCGGTGTTGCGCGGGTTCGAGTTCGACCGAGTCGGTCACAAAGTCGCGGGTTCGACGTATCGCGCGACAGACATGGCGCACTGGTTGGCGTTGGACACCGCGGCGCGCGCCCTCGAAGACGCCGGTTTCAGCGAAGGCGACGGCTTACCGAGCTCGCGCGTGTCGGTCATCATCGGCAACACGTTGACCGGCGAGTTCTCTCGCGCGGAAAACCTACGACTGCGCTTTCCGTACGTGCTGCGCAGTGTCGACGCCGTCCTGCAGAACGAAGGGCGGTCGACTGAAGAGCGTCGGGAGTTCCTCGAGAAGTTGGAAGCGGTCTACAAAGCGCCGTTTCACACCCCCGGCGAAGAGAGCTTGGCCGGTGGCTTGGCGAACACGATCGCGGGACGCATCTGCAACTACTTCGACTTCGGTTCCGGCGGTTACACCGTCGATGGTGCGTGTAGTTCGTCGCTGTTGGCGATCAGTACCGCGTGCGCCAATTTGCAATCGGGCGACGCGGACGTCGTTCTCGCCGGTGGGGTCGACCTCAGTCTCGACCCGTTCGAGTTGGTCGGCTTCGCGAGGACCGGAGCGTTGTCGCGAGAGCTGATGCGCGTCTTCGACAAACGACCGACTGGGTTCTTGCCGGGCGAAGGGTGCGGCTTCGTCGTGCTCATGCGCGAAGAAGAGGCGATCGAGCGCGGCCTGCGGATCTACTCGACCGTGCGCGGCTGGGGAATTTCGTCGGACGGAGCCGGCGGCATGACGCGCCCGACGCCCGACGGTGAACGGCGCGCCATCGACCGCGCCTACCAACGCGCTGGCTTCGGAGTGGAGAGCGTGCGCTACTTCGAAGGGCACGGAACCGGCACCGCGGTGGGCGATGCGATCGAACTTGCGACGTTGTCGCAAGCGCGGCGCGACGGCGACCCCGACGTGACGCCGGCACGTATCGGATCGATCAAGGCGAACTTCGGGCATACCAAGGCAGCGGCCGGCATCGCCGCGTTCATCAAAGCGACGTTGACCCTTCACCATCAGGTGATTCCGCCGACGGTGGGTTGCCGAGAGCCGCACGAAGAATTGACCCGAGCGGACGCCGCACTCGACGTCGGTCTCGATGGACAGCCGTGGCCGGAAGACGCTCCGCTGCGCGCCGGTGTGACCAGCATGGGTTTCGGCGGCATCAACGTGCACGTCGTGCTCGACGGAGACGGCAACCGTCGCGCGCACGGTCTCGATCACCGCACGCGACGACTGCTCGCGTCACCGCAAGACGCCGAGCTGATCGTCTTCAGTGCGCAGGACCGTGACGAGTTGAGCGAGAAGCTCGACCGGGTTCGCGCGAAGGCGGCGCAGATGTCGCTTGCCGAGTTGGGCGATCTCGCGGTCTCTTCGGCGCGTGAACTCGACGCCAACGCGCCGGTTCGCGCGGCCCTGGTCGTCAGCGACGGCGACGAACTCGAGGCGGGGTTGGCCCGTTTGAATCAAGCGTTGTTGGAGCAAACGGTCGATCTTGGTGAGTCTCCGTTGATCGACACCCGACGGGGTGTCTTCCTTGCCGAATCGCAGAAGGCACGGGTCGGCTTCTTGTTCCCCGGACAAGGCTCTCCCGCGAACCTCGGCGGCGGGGCGCTCGCCCGTCGCTATCCCGAAGTCGCCGCGTTGTTCGGGGCCAGTGGTTCCAGTGGTTCCAGTGGTTCCAGTGGCGCCGAGGATCGTTCGTCGGCGACCGAGATTGCGCAGCCAGCGATCGTCGGCGCGTCCCTCGCCGCCGCGACACTCTTGGCGAAGTGTGGGGTCGACGCGGTCGCCGCGTGCGGGCACAGCCTCGGTGAATTGAGTGCGCTCGGTTGGGCCGGAGCGTTCGACTTCGACGACGCTCGGGCGATCGCCGGTGACCGGGGCGCCGCGATGGCGTTGCACGGTAGCGACAGCGCGGAACAGCGTGGCGGCATGCTGGCGTTGTCGACCGACATCGAGTCTGCGCGCAAACTGGTGGACGCAACGGCAGCCGCAGTGGCCGGCGACAACGGACCGAAACGAACCGTCGTTTCGGGACCACTCGGTGCGATCGAACAAGTCAGCGAGCGTGCCCGCCAAGCCAACGTCTCTGCCACACCGTTGCGGGTCTCCCACGGGTTCCACTCGTCATGCGTCGCTCATAGCCGCCAACCGTTCCAAGCGGCGTTGTCTGGTTATGCCATCAAACCGCCAACCCGGACTGTGGTGTCGACGGTTACCGGAGATCGCTTGAACAGTACGACGGATGTTCGAGCGCTGCTCGACGCGCAGATCGTCGAGCCGGTCCGGTTTCGAGAGGCGGTGAGCAAACTCGCCGACGGCGTCGACCTCTTGCTCGAAGTCGGTCCCGGAACCACGCTCACCCAGTTGTCGGCGAGCCAAGTTTCGGTGCCGGTGTTGGCGACCGACGCCGGCGGCGACAGCTTGCGCGGTTGGCTCTCAGCGTTGGGTGCGCTTCACGTCTTAGGGGCGGCGCCGAAGATCGCGGCCGTACTCACCGACCGGTTCGCGCGCCCCTTCTCGATCGACCGTCCGTGGAAGTTCTTGAGTAACCCGTGCGAGCAGGCGCCCACGGCCGACGTTGCGTTCGAGTCTCTCTCCGCCGGAACAGCCGAGCAGAGTGTCGTCCCGTCGTCGCCTGTGGCAGTGGCGAGCCTCGATCCGCTGCGCGTGCTCACCGAACTGGTCGCCGCGAAGTCCGAACTCCCGGTCGACTCGATCGCCAGCGAGAGTCACTTCCTCGACGACCTGCACTTGAACTCGATCGCGGTCGGATCGATCGTCGTCGAGGCGTGCGAGCGACTTGGGTTGCCCGCTCCGATCGCCCCGAATGAATTTGCGGGAGCGACCATCGCCGCCGCCGCGCAAGTGCTCACGCAGATGCGAGCGTCCGGGTCGACCCCTGGCGCCGAGGGTGCGGTGCCGTTGGCGGAAGAGTCGTTCCCGGAAGGCGTCGAACGTTGGGTGCGCTGCTTCGAGGTTCGTGACGTGGCGGTCTCGTCGCCTTCAGTCGAGTCTGTCACGCGGAAGGGTGAAGCGGTCACCGAGTGGCGAGCGTTCTCGTCGGCTGGTGCGTTGGCCGAGCCGCTCGCTCGGGCACTCGAGGAAGCCGGTCTAAGCTCAGGCGTGCTTCTGCTTGATGACTCTGGGCAGACGGAGCGCAGTATCACGCGCATTCTCGACGCCGCGCGCACCGCGCATGAACGCGAGGTTCACCGCTTCGTCTTGGTCTCGTTCGGAGAACGTGAAGGGGCAGCCCCGTTGGTGCGAACCCTGCACCAGGAACGGCCGGGTCTGCAGACGACCATCGTGCACTGGAGACGCCCGGTCGCTGAACTGTCGGAGTTCCTTCCTTGCGTGTTGGAGCACGTCCGCGCGACCGAGCGGTTCCGCGAAGTCACCATCGAACCGTCGAGAACGGTGACGCCGGTTCTCGAACCGATCGTCGTCGAGTCGGCGGGCGCCGCGCTCGACATCGACCCGACCGATTGTTGGATCGTGACCGGGGGTGGTAAGGGCATCGCCGCGGAGTGTGCGTTCGCGCTGGCCCGGGACACCGGGTGTCGCTTGGTGTTGATGGGGCGCGCGGACCCTGCTTCTGACGACGAGCTGGCCGAGAACTTGGCCCGTTTTTCGGACGCCGGTCTCGATGCCGTCTACTTGCGCGCGGACGTGACCGATCGTGACGCTGTCATGGCAGCCGTCGATCAAGTCGTCGCCGAACGGCCGATCACCGGCTTCCTTCACGGGGCGGGGCTCAACGAACCGCGCACCATCCGAGAACTCGACGGAGATGGCGTCGAACGGACCGCGGCCCCCAAACTCGTCGGCTTCGACGCGGTGTTGTCTGCTCTCGAGAAGCACGGCTGCGCACTGCGCCACGTCGTGACCTTCGGATCGATCATCGCGCGGACCGGACTCGAAGGAGAGGCGGACTACGCGCTGGCTAACGCGTGGTTGCGCGAACGCACCGATGCGTACGCGGCGGGACATCCGCAGTGCCGTGCGCTCTGTTTGGAGTGGTCGGTCTGGTCGGGCGTGGGCATGGGGGAACGGCTGGGGCGTATCGAAGCGCTCCGTCGCGACGGGATCGAGGCGATCACACCGGAACAAGGAGTCGGCGTGTTCCTCGACCTCTTGCGGGCGCAGAAGGGTGGTGCCGTCGTGATCACCGGCCGCTTGGGCGAACGGGCGACGCTCGGTTTTCGACCGGTCGAGTTGCCGATCCTCCGTTTCCTCGAACAGCCGCGTGTGCACGTGCCCGGCGTGGAACTCGTCGTCGACGCGGAGCTGTCCGAATCTACCGATCCGTATCTCGCCGATCACGTGATGGGCGGCGATACGATCGTCCCGGGTGTGATCGGACTCGAAGCGATGACGCAGGTGGCGACGGGGCTGCTTGGCTCTGAACTGCTCGGCTCTGAACTGCTCGGCTCTGGGCGGCTGACGTTTACCGATGTCGAGTTTCGTCGTCCCATTGTCGTGCCACCCTATCGATCGTTGCGAGTCAGAGTGGCGGCGATCGTCGATGCCGCCGACACTTCAAGAGCGCGCATTGTGGTGCGCAGTGAATCGACGGGATTCGCGATCGACCACTTCAGCGCCAACGTAGCCATCGCAACCGCACTGCCGGCTGACGATCTTTCGCGCGATACGATCGAGGCGCAACCACTTCCGTTGTCGTGCGACTCACTCTACGGTGATCTCTTGTTTCAATCGGGACGGTTCCAACGGCTCGAATCGTACGTGGTTCTCGAGGCGCGTCGTTGCGTGGCGCGATTGGCTCTCGCTACGGCAGGTCCGTCGGGCGACGGTGATTGGTTCCGCGGCTATCACGCGGCGACGCTGGTGGCGGGCGATCCGGGCGCGCGAGACGCGGCGCTCCACGCCATCCAAGCGTGCGTGCCGGATGGAGTGCTACTTCCGACTGCGGTCGGGCGGTGGACGAGAGTCGCCGGCGTCGCGGTGTTCGCACGCGCCGAAGAAGTTCACCGTGACGGTGACACCTTCACCTATCGCCTCACCCTTCACGACGGTGCGGGACAGGTGATCGAAGAGTGGCACGATCTGAAGCTCGTTCGTGTCGAGGGTACCCAGCGCGAACGTTGGGCGCCGGCGCTCATGGCGCCACAGCTCGAGCGACACGTCGGTGATCTGGCGGAGGCGCCCGACCTGCGCGTCGTCGTCGACAACGACACCGGACACGACGCTGACGCGACCACGGCACGCGAAGCGAGAAGCCGTCGAGTGTTCGTGCGCCTCTCCGGCGGGGACCGTCCAATCCGGCGGCGCCCCGACGGCAAGCGAGTCGCGAGCGACGGTGACTACTACTCTGCGTCTCACAGTGAAGAGACGACGCTCGGCGTGAAGTGCTCTCGCGAGGTCGCCTGTGATCTCGAACGTGTGACGGCTCGCTCGCGCAACGAGTGGAAACGGTTGCTCGCCGATCGTTGGCGCTGCGTCGAGGCGATCGCAGCCGAGTTGGGGTCTGCCGGCGACGACGACACCTTGGACGTGGCGGCGACGCGGGTGTGGGGCGTCATCGAGTGCCTGAAAAAATCCGGACTGCCCGTCGATAGTCCGTTGATCTTGCTCGACGGGCACGACGGCTGGGTGAGACTGCAGAGCGGTGAAGTTTCGATCGTCAGTTGGTCCGCCGATCTGGGCGCGGGAACCGACCCGATCGTCGCTACTATCCTTCTTCACCCCGCGCGCGCCGGGCGCCCCGACGAGAGTGTCCGTCATGCGAACCTATGAGATGCAGACCATCGTGACGTTCGCCGACACGAACGTCGTTGGCAACGTCTACTACACGCGGCACCTCGAGTGGCAGGGGCGCTGCCGAGAACTCTTCCTCCGCGAGCACGCGCCGACGATCCTCGACGAGCTTCGCCGAGGGTTGGTGCTGGCGACGACTCGCTGTTCCTGCGAGTACTTTGCCGAGCTGTTCCCGTTCGACGAAGTGATGGTTCGCATGCACCTCGCGGAGCTCGCCCAGAATCGAGTGACCATGGGGTTCGAGTACTTTCGAACCAAGCCCGACGGCCCGGATGAACTCGTGGCTCGGGGGGAGCAACAGATCGTGACGCTCCGCCGGGTCGAAGGGTCACACGCAGGAACCGAGCCGACGCCCGTGCCGGAAGCGTTGCGACGGGGACTCGAGCCGTTCCGACGTAGTTAGTCATACCTCCGCATACGACGCCATCGCTCGAACGATTGAGAGAAGTTACATGACGGTTGACCGTAATCACGTGGGGTGGATCGCATCGTCGTTTCGTTCGCAGAAAGCGTTGGCGGATCGAGCCGCAGCGCAACTCAGCGACGACCACTTCTTCGCCGTGCTCGGCGAAGACGGCAATGCCGTGGCGACGGTCGTCAAGCACGTCGCCGGGAATCTCCACTCACGGTTCACCGACTTCTTGACGAGTGACGGCGAGAAGGAGTGGCGTCAGCGCGACAGCGAATTCGACGTCGCCGCGGATACCCGCGCCGGGCTCCTCGAACGTTGGGAGTCCGGGTGGGAGGTGCTGTTCGGCGAGCTACACGGCCTCGTCGACGCGGACCTCGATCGCAACGTCGTCATTCGCGGCGAACCCCATTCCGTGCTGCAGGCGTTGTTGCGCCAGCTTTCCCACTACAGCTACCACATCGGACAGATCGTGTTGCTCGCGCGCACGCACCGCGGTTCCGGCTGGGAATCGCTGAGTATTCCCAAGGGGGAGTCCGACGCGTTCAATCGACGCATGTTTGGCAAGTAGCCTCGGTCGGCGGGCTGCCGACGACGCGCGGGCGTCCCGGGAGCCGTTGCAATCGCTTCGCGGATCGAGACAATCGCGCGGCGATGCCTCGCGTCTGCGAGCGATCAACAGCGAGGCCGGCAGGGGCTAGGAGACCGCATGGATTTCAAGGAACGCATCCAACACATCCTCAATGCCGAAGCGGACGCCATCCGCAACATTCCGGTGACTGACGCATTCGAGCGCGCGGTCAACGCGTTGCGGGAAAGCGGCGGGAAGGTCCTGACCACCGGGATCGGCAAGGCGGGGCACATCGCTCGGAAATTCGCCGCCACGCTGTGTTCCACGGGAACACCTGCCGTCTACGTGCACCCAGCCGAGGCGGCGCACGGCGATCTCGGCTTGGTCGGGCATAACGACTGCATCGTCGCCCTGTCGACGAGCGGCAAGACGCGCGAAGTGCTGGAAATGATCCACCTCGGCAGGAGCCTCGGCCTGAAGACGGTGATCGGCATCACTTCCCATCCCGACTCCGAACTCCGAGACCTGTCCGACATCGTCGTCGACATGGGAGTCATCAAAGAGGCGTGCCCCATCGACCTCACTCCGTCCTCGAGCATCGCAGCCATGCTGGCCGTGACCGACGCCATCGCTCTAACGCTGATGGAAGCGCGCGGCTTCACCGCCGAAGACTTCGGAGCCCGCCACCACGGCGGGTATCTCGGGCACAAGGCGCGCGGTAGCTGAGATCCCCTTCGGACAACCTGACGGCTTCGCCCCAGACTCTCTACGCTGTGTATGGCAGAGCGCATCGTGGCGTGGCTCGAACACCAGCGTTGAGGGGTGCGGCATCGTTCGAATTCGAATGATGTGACGCGAGCCGTAGCCAATCGACCAGGCCCATCTTCGCTGGCTAAGCAGTCTAGATCGCTAGCCGGTGACGTGGACCTCGCCCGGACGGGATTCGCGTGGATCGGCTGTGCACTGGGCCTGGGACGGATCGATATTGTGTCGATCGATGTCGTGACGTTGCATATTGGGATCGCCGCTCGCGCACCCCGGTTGGTTGATCGACGAGTCCTGAGAACTTCCGCGCCGCGGCGATCTTCGAGCGCATGAACTCAGTGCCAAACTCCTGTTCCGCATACCACACGTTGTGTGTTGCGCAGAGGGCTCGCAGGTTGATCTCGTCGTTCGAGCCGTTCTTGCTGAACGGGTCGACGTGATCAATCTGAAGGCCAGTTCGCGCACCACAGCGATGCTGATCTGGGCCGACGAATTCGCACCGGTGGCCGGCTTGGTGGAGCACTCGCTCACGTGTTTCACTAGGAATGTAGCGGGATCGTTCCGTGACCTCTGCAGAGTCCGAACCGTCAGCACTGGACGAGACCTCGTCCGTGCGAGATGAGTTCGTCTGCGCATTCGCCACGGCCGCGGCCTTCTTCAGATCACGCTTTCTCCGACGTTCGAGCTTCTCTATGGGGTCCTTCTTCTCGAGCGCTAGGTCGACAGCTGCTTCCAGGACGGTGGCCAAGTTCTTGAACGCGCCATGCACACCCAACACTTCGGCCAGTCGCTCGATCTTCAGCTTGAGCCGTTTGCTCGCCGCAAAGCGTACGTTGCACGAGTCAACCTGAGCTGGCTCGATGGAACCTGGTTTCGTAGCGGCTGAGCGCGGTTGACTCTGATCGCCCTGGGTTCCCGTGCCACAATCCTCCGCTCGACCCGTACTCGCAGCAACCCCATGTGCGTCGGCCGAGCCATCTGCCTCAGGAGCGGCTTGCTGTTCCGAAGAAAAGTCCAAGCCCGGCTCTTCGCCCGCGTCACCAATGTCAGTCGCACCACTCGCTCGACGAATACCAGAACTAACCTCGGGGCGCGGTCGAAACCGAACCAATCGAACCGCTTCCGCGTCGAGCTCTTCTCCCGAAAGACCGGCAACATGTCGACGATAGTCCATAACTCTGACTCTCCGTTCGTAGGCGCAAGAACGTCTCTACCACACAGGCCCTATTCTAAACCACGATCTACGATGCGAGATCTAGCGCGCCTAACGAACGATCAATGCATAGCGATACTTCGACTGCGTCGACGAGCAACAACGCCCCGTACGCAATCAACCAGCACGGCCATAACACTCGCGCAACGAGCAGCAGACCCCGTGACCAGCAAAGCGTGAAAACCCTGTCAAACAAAACACGACAGAGTTCTAAGATTCATCGCGCGAAACTGAATCCAAAACAGAGGACCCACCACGACCGCCAAGCCTCGCCCGGACGAGATGGCGCATCCGCATCGCCGACAGGAATCACATAGCCCCTGTCACCATCCACATATCCCAACCGACACCCAACGGAGTCGGGCACCTTTGCTGCCCCGCGCCCGGAACAGAATCGTTCACGCCCCGATGCGCCCGTCCGTCGTTCTCACCCGTGCTTGTTCGCCAACCCGCTCCCCGGCGACCAACCCCACTCCCGTGCCTCATAGTCGGTGGCGAGCCATCGGCTCGACCATCCCCAACCCACTGGTGTTCGAGCCACGCCACGATGCGCTGGACCCGCGCCCGCGCCTTTGCGGCGCGGGTCGCCAGTCAACGCTTCCCCCCTCAGTCGCGTGGCGGAACCACTGCCTCGGCCGGCTTCTGGATGACGCTGCCGGTCGACTTGCACGTGCGCAGTTCTTCGTTCGACCAGAACTCTTCCATGATGTTCTTCAGGTCGGTCTCGACGTTGTCGAGGGTGAAGTTCGCTTCGTGGACGACTTCGTTAGTGTCTTCCGCGTACCAGCGCAGCGTGTCTTTGGCGCCGTCGGGCCGTTTTTGCTCGATCACCAGGCCGACGGTTCCGGCGGGACGTTGCGGGCTGTGCGGCACGTTGGCCGGCAGCAAGTAGATCTCACCTTCGCGAATGATGATGTCTTCCGGCTTGCCCGTATCGGGATGGATGATGCGCAGGTTCATGTCGCCGTGGACTTGGTAGAAGAACTCTTCGGTCACGTTCAGATGATAGTCGGCGCGGGCGTTGGGGCCGGCGACCATCATGATGATCGTGTCGCGTTCGTCTTTCCAAACCATCTTGTTGCCGACCGGCGGCTTGAGTTGATCGCGGTTCTCTACGATCCACTGACGCAGGTCTACTGGACTCCAGAGCGACATGGGACCTCCTTCGGTTGTTGTGGTCTCGGTGCAGATGGTCTCAGCTGGCCTCGGTACAGACGTATGATCGGTCAGCGGCCGAGCCAAGCGTTTGCGTTCGCTCCCATGATCTTCCGCCGTTGGTCGTTCGTGATCAAGGGGCACTCTCGGACGAGTTTGCCGAGTTCTTGCTCACCGAGCGGGAACGGGTAGTCGGTTCCGAGGACGACGCGGTCTTCGGAGACGGTGTCGACCAACATTTTGAGCGCGGCGTCGTCGAAGACCGTGCTGTCGAGGTAGAAGCGATCGGTGTAGTGCGACGGCGGGTGCGCCGACGCTTCGCGAACGATGTCTCGTTGGTGCCAAGCGTTGTCGCACCGTCCGAGACAGAAGGCAAAGCTGCCGCCGCCGTGCACGAAGAGAATACGAAGCTCTTTCGGCAGCCGTTCGAAGGCGCCGGAGAGGCAGAGCGACAAGATGGCGAGCTGCGTCTCGGCGACCATGCCGACGAGCCACTGGAGCATGTACTTTGGCATGCGTTCCGGCGCCATCATGTCCCACGGATGCACGAGCACGGACGCGTTCTCGTTGGCGCAGTGCTGCAGGAAGGTCACGATGCCTTCGTCGTCGAGGTTCTTGTCGCCGACATGGTTGCCGATCTGAACCCCGAGGTGACCGTTCTTCATGCACCGGGTGACTTCTTCGCAGGCGAGGTCGATGTCCTGGAGCGGGACTTGGCAGAGCGGGAGGAGGCGGTTGTCACTCTTGGCGCACATGTCCAAGCAGGCGTCGTTGAAGATCTCCGCGCACTCCTTGGCGTGTTGTGGATCGCGCGTGTAGGCGAAGAGGACCGGGGTGGAACAAATCACCTGCTGATCGATGCCGTCGCGATCGAGTTCGGAGATGCGATGTTCGATATCCCAGCACGCCGAGTTGATCGGGCGGAACTCTTCGTCGCCGATCATGACCATGGCGCGGCCCGGCTCAAGGTGCTTCATCCACGGCCAGTTCGGAGTGCCGAAGCGCTTCGCGAGGTCGGGCCAGTTTTCGGGAAAGAAGTGCGAGTGGGTGTCGATGACCGTCATGGTTCCTCGTTCGATGGGCTATGATGTGTGCTTGGCGAAGATGGCGCTTCCCCCGGGGAAGTCAAGCGAGCATGATTCTAGAGGTGCGGCCGGAAAGTCATGTCGCGCGAGACCTCGAGCTTCCGGCGGCCAGCACGCCCAGCGAAAACTCGAAGTATGAGCAATACGACTGCGTTTCGCCGGGCGCACTGACCTTGAAATCGCGACCTCTCGCATCAACAGCACTTTTCGGCCGGGCCTCTAGCCCGGACTATTCTTCAGGCGGAGTCGTTACGCGCCCGAAAGGGCGCAAATCGTGCCCAGCGAGTTGCAGCAGAGGATAATTGGAAGATGATCAACGGAACACAGGCTGCGATTTCCGTGAAGATCCAGGCACGACGCCGCAGTCGACCTAGTGG
>JAJFFE010000294.1 GCA_021776775.1 Planctomycetota bacterium
TCGTTGAGGAGCCTCGTGAGGCGTTCGGTATCGAGGCGCAGGCGCTGTGTCTCGGCGAGGGTGTCGTTCAGCCGGGCCTGCCTTTGCTGTTCTCTTGTGATGGCGCCCTGGTACCGGCTTTCGCTCGTGTATGACGCGAGCATCAGCAGCGCGAGAGCCATCGCGAGGCACGCCGCGGGCGCCAGCCAGCGCTTGGGCCGGCTCGCCGCGGGGCCGGTGATCGGGTGGAACGAGGCGGGCGCCGCGACATCGGCGAGCGACGAGGCGATCGCGAGCGCGAGCGGCCCACCCTCGGTGTCGTCGGGGTCATCGGTCAGTGTGATCTGGCTATTGACGTCCTGGTCTGAGGCATCGAGGAGTTCTCCGATCGCGGTCATGCGCCCCCATCGCAGCTGATGTGCGGAGCCGTCGGGCTCGATCACGGTGGCGTGCTCGTCATGCTGGAGCCCGAGACCCAGTGCGGCGATCTGCCCGGAGCGCACGCTGTGCACCGGTTGTCCGGTAGCCTCGATCAGCGCCGAGAGCCATGGCTCGATGCGTGATCGTGCGACACCGAGGAGCATGCCCGAGATCGCGGGGTCTGCTGTGCCCGCATCGTGAGCCACGAGATCGAGCAGCCCGACCTCGGCGTCATCGGGATCGAGCGGGAGCATGCGATCGATTGAGCGCAGGATTTCATCGCGCGCCCTGTCCCATTGAGCGCCGGTGATGCTGATCGGGTGCATGGCGCACCACGCGGAAGGGATGGTCAGTTGCACGACCGAGGACTCGCCCGCGATCTTGATCACTGGCGCCAGTTCGGCGCGGCGCAGCGCCGGGTCCATCTGTAGAAATCCCGGGACCATCGTTTGGCACAGCACCGATGCGTTCGATCTGGTGAGTTCAACGCCGAGACGAACAACGGCTACGAAGAGATCGTCTCCGGAGATGACGCAGCTGGTGGTTGTTCGTGTTCGCAGTCGCACGGTGCTCGGCTCTGGGGTCTTCGTTGTCGGTCGATCAGGAGGAACGCTCAGTCATATACCCTATCCATCGTTTATCGCAGGGCCACCGCCCCAATCCGGACCCCCTTGCGGTCGGTGATGGACGCCTCGCCCACGTGGCGGACGCCTGGGTGGGCCAGCGGTTCCACAATAACCCGGGCGTGGTCCGAGGGGGTCGTGCGGAGCTTGGGCCCGGCGGTTTCATGGGCCAGGCCCAGCATGTCCCGGAGTTCCTGGGCCGAGATGGGGCCACCGGAAGCGCGGCGGGATTCGATCGCCCGGACGGCGGAACCGGTGATCCCGGGGACGGCGGACAGGGCCTGGTGCGAAGCGCCGATGTAGGTCCGGCCATCGCTGCCCACGCACAGGTCATCGTGGACGAGATCGAAGATCTCGCTGGTCATCGCCGGGAGGAACCGCAATTGATCGATCGATTCGAACTTTGCGTTGCCGATCGTGATGTTTCTTCTGCGGTAGTCCTCGCGTTCGGCGCCCTGCGGGCGGCTGAAGTCGTCGCCGTCGCGCCAATCGACGATCTGGTGTGCGATCGCGACGGCGCGAGATTTGGTGATGCCGACCAGCTCGAAATAATCGATCAGGTGCTGTTCGTCGGAGCGGTTGATGTCCACACCCCCCCTGGCGTCCTGGAGGGTCACGCGGTATTGGGCGTTGTTGATCTCGGTCAGGATCGCCTCTGCGGGGAGCCCGATCCGGCGCAAGGCCGAGAAGGCGCCACGGGGTTTGGTTTGCCGCGTCGCGGAGGTTCCCGAGGTGGATGAGCCACCGGAGGCGTCGTTCTCATCTTCGCTGTTCGATCCTAAAGAGAATGGGATGCCCGCCGGGAATGGCGGCAGATCGAGTTCATCAACGCTGGACAGATCGTCGGGTCCGGATGCTCCTGCTTCGCCGGATGTCACCAGCGAATTCTCAGATTCATCCGCGGCGGCGGTCAGGCCGGCGAGGGCGATCGCCATCACGCTCCTGGCATCGCGCGTCAGCGAGGCCCGATCGTGCATAGTGGCCGCTTCGATCGTCGCCGATCGCAGCGCCACAGCGCCCGAGATCGCCATCGCGAAGATCATCGCTGATGCCGCGAGCACGAGCATCAACGCAAAGGCTGGCCGACGAGCGCCCATCGGAACCCTCCTTGTGTTGTTGCCCCGTCGAGGCGGACGGCCTCGGGGTTCGTTGCGTCTTCCAGCC
This sequence comes from Planctomycetota bacterium, assembly GCA_021776775.1. GTDB lineage: Bacteria > Planctomycetota > UBA8108 > UBA1146 > JAJFFE01 > JAJFFE01. Next base: position 2,187 of record JAJFFE010000294.1, read on the forward strand.
CGGCCCATCTGCGGTCCGCGCCATCGGTCAGGTTGATCCATCGCTGGCCGTCCGGGGTTGCGCCCTGTGCGGGCGAGATGCCCCGGGCTGATTCCCACTCGCTGATCTGCGCATCGGTCAGGGCTACGGACCAGCTCGGGCGCTGGGTCAGCTCGACGAGGGTTGAACGCCGAAGGGTGGATTCGTCGGTGATTTCTCCGACGGTTGACGAGGCTGTTCCCAGGCGGGTTTCTTCGTACCGCAGAGCCCATGATTCCTCGGCGGGGTTCGGGTTCGTTGTCTGCTGCGCGATGTACGCGACCTTCACGATCGGCCAATCCGGGAAAAGAACACCCCGCGTGGTGATGAATTCCAGGTGCGTGCCGTCAACGAGAACAATGCCGGTCTCGCCATCAGCCAGCTTCACATCGATCAGACGGGACTCCCACTGGTGATCGAGCAGATCAAGCGCACGCTGGAGGCGGAGGGCGGAATCGTGTGTGGTTGTTTCTTCTGTCCACTGTTTCGTCTGTGCCCAGAGCGTGGAGACGATCACCGTCAACGATGCGAGGATCGTCGTCGCGATCAGGACTTCGAGCAGCGTCATGCCCCGCGCACGCCTCATCGCGCAGACCTCGCCGGGGTCAAGATCTCGGCGGCTTCGTTGCGGTACTCGACGGTCCACCGCCACATCGTGATCGTTGTCGGGATCGAGGCATCACCCGCACGGTCAATCGGGTTTGTCAGTTCCGTGCGTGCCCGCTCGCAGGTGAACGGCTCGCCCAGGTGATCGCCGGCCCAGGTGATCCTGATGACCTGGCCCTCGTCGTTCTTCTCGGATTGGCCCCCTTCGAGCAGCCC
>JAJFFE010000295.1 GCA_021776775.1 Planctomycetota bacterium
ATCCCGGAGCGAGCACGTGGATGCGACTCCCGAGGGAAGACGAACCAGAGCCGTCGCGCGGCCATTGGTGGATATCATCAATCGTCGCTCCGATGCAATGCAGCTGCGAACGAAGGGACCTCAGTGTCACCGGGCGGGTTGAATTCGGCCACCGATGGGCAGGTTAAAACCGGCCAGTGGTGTCTGCTTCTGTATAGCTCATTTCGTCGTTGTTGCAACTTTTTCTTTGGCGGTGTCCGCTGATTTCGCAGACACCGTTGATGCTGTTTCATCGGCGCCGCGATTGCGCAGTCGGTAGCTTTTCCCGGTGATCGTGATGATCTCGGCGTTTTCGAGGAACCGGTCGAGGATCGCGGTGGCGGCGGGGACGTCGGCCATCAGTTTTCCCCAATCTTCCAGCGGCCGGTTGCTGGTCATCATCGTTGACCGCACTTCGTGGCGGCGCATGATGATCTCGAACAGATATTCGCCGGAACGTTTGGGCAGCTGCTTCATCCCCATGTCGTCGATGATCACCAGGTCCGGCTTCAGGTATCGCGCCAGCACCTTGTCGTGGCCGGCGAACGCCTCGTCGTGCAGGAAGTCGCGGACCACGTCGAAGATCGAACGATACAGCACCGTCATGCCGGCGCGGATCGCCTGATGGCCGAATGCCTGCACCAGATGGCTCTTCCCGGTGCCCGGCGGACCGAGCAACAGCACGTCCTTCGCCTCGCGCACGAATCGGCAGGTGGCCAGGTCAAACACCTGCTTCCGCTTGATCGACGGATTGAACGCGAAGTCGAAGTCCTCCAGGGTTCGCGGCTCGCGGAAGCTGGCGGCCTTGATGCGCCGATTGATCGACCGATCGGCACGGACCGCCAACTCATCCTGCAGGATCAGTTCCAGGAATTCGTTGTGGTTCAGACTGTGACCGGCCGCCTCCTGGAGCCGAACGTCAAGCGACTCGGCCAGTCCCGACAGTCGCAGCTTCTTCAAGGTTGTCCGCAAGGATTCGTTCATATGGCTTTCTCCCGGGTGATGGCGGAATGCACCCAATCGCCGTAGTCGCTCAGCGAACGGATGATCGGATGCTCCTGGATGAATGCGAACTGCTGTTGGCGATCTCCTTGTCGCTTGATCAGTTCGCGAACGGTGCGTAATCGATAGGCGCCGTGCGTCAGCGCCGTCTCGCAGGCCTCCTCGATCTGCTGGGATGCATACTTGTTTGCCAGATTCAACAGCCCCATCAGCGGCCGAACGCCCTCGATGCCGCGACACGCGATCAACTGCTCGGCCCACCGCTGTGACTGAGGACCGATCAGGGAGGCCTTGTTCAGCAGATGGGTCGTTCCCTGTTCGATGCCCGAGCGCTTCCGTTGATGGATGTGTTGATTCTGGGTGCTGAACCGGCCCGGCTCCATCTTCACGTGATAGGCGATCTGTTTGAATCGACTGTTGAACACGCGCACGGTCCGGCCATCCCAGCGGACCCACACCGACCAGCCCAGGTGTTCCGGCGGCACCGAGTAGTAGGCCTTGTCCACCTCGATGTGACCGTCGCGATTGACCTTGCGTTTGGCCTCGTGGAAGCAGGGGAAGCGTTCCAGCGGCAATTCCATCAGCGCCGGCTTCTCGACTTCTTCAAAGGCCTTTCTGACCTGCCGGCGGGTGGTGCCGTGGATCCGCGTATCGGCCACGTTGCGTTCCCATTCCTGCAGATGACGATTCTGTTCGGCGAGGCTTGCGAACTGCATTCCCTTGAGGGCATTCTCCTGCACGTAATCCACGCCCCGCTCGGTCTTGCCCTTGTGGCGAGGCGTCCGCGGCCTGGTGGGCAGAATGACGGTGCCATAGTGAAGGCAGAATGACTGGATCTTCGGATTCAGCTCGGGATCGAACCAGTCGGCTTTCGTGACCGCGGCCTTGAGATTGTCGATCACCAGTTGCTGGGGGACGCCGCCGAAGTGATGAAAGGCGTTCTCGATGCAACGGATGAACTCGTCGGTCGTCTGACGATAAACGACTTCGCTGTAGGCCTTGCGCGAGTGACTCAGGACGATCCGGAAGACATGGGTCTTGCGGCGGCGGGACTTTGAACCGGGCGCCGGCGACTGATCGTCGGGGATGATCACCGGCGCGCCGGTGCCGAAGTCGATCTGGGCCTCGACGCCGGGGGCGCACTCCATTCGACGGAACGGCAGTTCGTTACACCGGCCGAGGCGCCGGACGAAACGCTTGACGCTGTCGTAGCCGCCGGCGAAGCCGTGATCGGTCTTCAGATCCTGCCAGATGCGCTGGGCGCTGAGACCGACGTCGAGCTTCTGTTCGATAATCTCCTGAAGCGGCTGACACCGACTCGCCGGCCCGGACCCGGCGGGCGGGTTTGGCCGGTTTTGAACTTGTGAGTGCGCGGACGTCAGGTGTTGATCTTGTGCATCCGCGACCGTGCCAGTGGGCGACATCGACGGCGTCGTCTGATCGCCCGACCCGGTGGGCGGGTTTGGCCGGTCTTGATCCGGCGCATTCCCGCCCGACGCCGCCGCAAGCTCGATGTACCGCTTGACGGTCTCCCGGTGAATGCCCAATTCCCGGCCGATCCGTCGATGCGACCATCCTCGAGCACGTAATGTCAGAATCGCGTGAACCTGGGCCATCTTGAGTTGATTCGCCACCGCCTTCTCCTTTCGGAGAACAGGCTAATGAACGAACCCAACGCTCCTCAAAATGGCCGGTTTTCACCCGCCCCTACCTGGCCGGTTTTGCCCGCCCGCTGACAACCTCAGGTCCCGACGATCCAGGCGTCTGGGCATCTCCGGCGAGTATATTGGTCAAGTGTCGCATGTGCGGATGGACGGTGCTTTGAGGGGCCTTCCACACATAGTGCGCATGCTGTACGCGACTGGGGGTGGCGGGACTCGAACCCGCACGCCCTTGCGGGCAGGGGATTTTAAGTCCCCAGCGTCTGCCGATTC
>JAJFFE010000296.1 GCA_021776775.1 Planctomycetota bacterium
GCTACGGCGTTCCGCTGCTTTGTAGACCTTGGCGCAGATGATGTCGTCGCCGCACTCGACCAAGTAGACGGTGGCTTCTTTGCCACTCTGGAGTTGGCCAACGACCGAATCCACCATGCCCTCGTCGACGAGCGGGATCAGCCCTTTTGGAATCTTCATGATGCGTTGTAAACCGTTATTCGTGAATGCAGTGATGCGGAGTCGATCGGTCGGCGGGGATGCGGGTGTCGAAGGTCGGCGCGAGGCGGAGGCGCGCCAAAAGTGCGCGTTGCGAGGATATCGAACCTGACTGCCGGTGCGGCCGCGGGACGTCGTGGGCGTGCGGGTAGATTCGGTGCGCTCTGAACTGAGACGGGTTGACCTTCCTTCTGTCGCGCTCAGAGGACAGTTGTACTAATACGTCGGTGAGACGTAAATCGAATGCGGCCCGTTGATTCGGCTGAGACGGCGTTGGTCGAGCCGCCGCGCTGGCTTTGCTCGCTCAGGGAGGGCACTCGAGCGCTCTCTCCGGAGGCCCGCGGCGCGGCGCCGGTTGGTCAGACTCGGCTGAACCTGCGGGTGCCTTGTCGTCAATCGATGTTCCGCACGGCGTGAGGAGGGGTTCGCCTAACCCCTGCTTCTTCAATAGCTTGCAGACGAGCAAGGCAGGTATTCTGCAATGGTTGACGGGGCACGTCGGCGTTCGACGCTGTGGGGGCGTTCGCGACAGGGTTCGCGGATCCACCCCCACCAGAAAGCCGAAACCGATGTCCCTTCGAGTCCCTTTCGTTCGCTCCCAGTTTGTGCGTTCACTATTCATGGCGGCGGTGGCCGTGATGACGGTCGGATCACCGGTCGGGGGGCAGTCGGCCCCGGAGGTTCCGACCGGTTTTCACGCGGCGGCGCTGGTCTCCGGGCCGGAGATCGCTGGGCTGAACGGCATCGTGGCCACCGACGATGAGCGCCTTCTCATCGCTCGCGGTGCGGGGGCGACGGGAGATTCGATGTTGGTCGAACACGATCTCGTGACGGGATCGACGACTCCACTGATCACCGGCCTGCCACTCGCTCACCCCGATCGCATGCTGATCGGTGCCGGGGGATCGCTCCTGGGTAACGATCTCATTCTCGCGGACCACAACTCGAACGAAGTCAGTGATTGCTGTGACGGTCGGGTCTTTCGGATCGACCTCGGGACCTTGGATGTCACCGCTATCGCGACGGGCTACCCAGGTGGCGGCGGGGTCGGTGATCCGTTTGGCGTCGCGCAAGCGAACGGTGGTCCGTTCGGCAGTGATCTCTACGTCATCGATTTCCAAGGTGCGTCGTTGTTGCCGCCGATTCTCTACCGCGTATTCGACGACGGAACCACCGAGCCGTTGGTCGTCGACAATCCTCTGTGGACCACGACCGCGAGTCCGAAAGACATCGCATTCGATCCGAGCGGTTCGTACGGCGGCGATCTCTTCGTCGCGGACGAAGGCGCGGCCGACGTCGTCTGGCGCGTGACTCCCGGCGGGGATGTGTCGGTGTTTGCCGCGTTTGCTCGGCCGACCGCGATCGCGTTCGGCCCCGGTGGTGCGTTCGGAGATGCGTTGTATGTGCTCGACCACGTCGGCGCCGAGTCGACCTTGTACACGTTGACTCCCGATGGTGTGGCGAGCGTGTTCGCCACTGGATTGCGAAGCGTCACCGCCGACGTACCCGACCTCGCGTTCTCTCCGACGGGGGAGACGTTGTTCGTTGCCATCGCCGACGAAATCGTCGCCATTAGCGCGAGTTCACACTTTCGTCGGGGTGATTGCAACGGCGACGACAGCTTCGACATCGCCGACGCAGTTGCTCTTCTGAGCACGCTTTTTAGTGGCGGCGATCTGCCCGATTGTGACGACGCGTGCGACACCAACGACGACGGCGGCATCGACATCAGTGACGCGGTCTTCGCCTTGTCGAGTCTGTTCAGTGGAGGCGTTTCACCGGCCGCGCCGTTCGTGGAGTGCGGCGCGGATCCGACGCCGGACACACTCGGTTGCCACGCGTTCACCGGCTGCCCGTAGACGAACGTTTGTAGAGAAGAAAAGTGGGCGGATCGAACCCGTGGTTCGATCCGCCCGCGGTCGTCGTCGGCCCTACGGGAGTAGCTTTCTGTACCCTACGGACAGTTTGGGTGAAAAAGGCAGTCGAAGCTGTCCGGGGTTGGGTCGACGCCGCAGGTTGTCGTTCCGGGCGGCGGGGGCGGCGGCGAGCCGGGCACGAAGATCGCGGTTAGAGTGAAGATGACATCGCCCACGTCGAAGAGCCCGTCGTCGTTGGCATCGCCGGCGTCTTGACAAGCCGGCAGCGAAGATCCGCTCACGAAGAGGGCGCTGAGGCTATAGATGCCATCGCTGATGTCGACGCCGCCGTCGTTGTTGGAATCTCCTCGGCGAAACAATGGTGCAACGCTGCCGGCGGTGACGTTCACGCCGATACCGTGCGGGTGCCACCAGTGATCGACCCCGACCCCGAAGATACCGTCGCCATCGTTGTCGATGACCAGGGCGTACTCGCCGGGTGATGACGCGGTACCGATAGTGAATGGGGGGATAGTGCCGTCCCCGAGTGCGACTTGAAGAGTCGGCCCGCCGGCTTGGTCCACGAGGACTTCACCGTCGCCGATATCGACCGGAGTCAGGTAGACGATGACTTCACCGAACGGTGTCAGCCCCTCGGCGGTGACGTAGATGTCTTCGTCTTCGAGGAATTCGTTCTGAAACTGACCGGTCGCGTCCGTCGGAATGACGGAGTAGTCGGCCACGAAGAACGGCAAGACGAACGCGTCGCCACCGACGCCGTCTCGATCGCCGTCGAAGGGATTGCCCTCGAGATCCTGCGCCGACGCGGCGATGGTCAAGGTGTAGTCGCCGGGAGGGAACTCCGTCACCGGCGTGATCGTCAGCGTTCGGTAGTCGAGCGCGATCACGATGTCGACCGGAGGATCGATGGTGACATCGCTCGGGGCGATGGTCGTCGGCTCGGTCAGCACCAAGACGATCTCTTCTAGGTCGCCATTGATTTCGCTCGGCCACGCAACCGAGGTGCTGACGCCAGGTGGTGCGTCGTCCGGCAGCCACGTGATGTAGTGAATCAGGTCGAGATCGTTCGGGCTGGAATCGACCTCTGAGCCGTTGCGTTTCAGCGCCGTGACGAGTGCGAGTTGCGCGGGGCTTCCGATCGCTAACGGATCGATGACCAACTCGCCTTGGTGGACGTACGTATCGACGTGCAGAGCCGGCGCACCGGTGGGTTGGAACGAGAAGCCGTCCCACTCGTCGATGGCGACGGTGGTCACCGTTTCGCCGGCGACTCCCTCTTGCCGGAGTTCAACGCGCCACTCGGTCCCTTGCATGGACCCGAAGAAGGCTCCGGTCGATCGATCGAGATCGGTGTCGAGGCCGAACTGAATCGTGCGCGTGTCGCCATCGGCAAGTCCGGGGCTGGACTCGGTGCCGCTCGTTTGGTAGCTCAAGCGCAGCTCTCGAGCGCTGCATTGCGATAGCGTCGCCCGGGTCAGGTCATGGCTGCCGGGACCGAAGGAACTGTCCCCAATCGGGTCGGGTAGCTCGGTGCAGAGCCCTTTCTTGGTCGACGTCCATCCTAGATTCACGCCTCCGTTTTGCGCTCCCGCTCCGTGGTTGAGGTTTAGGGGGTAGTACACGGGGGCGGCGGGAGGCGCGGGCTGCGTCGGCATGAGCGTCAGCAAGTACTCACACCCAGCGGGGGGCAAGAAGGGTGCGCCGGGGACTTCGCGCAGCGTGCCGAGTTCGTCGTGACTCGGTTCGCCCGCCGCCTCCAGGATGGCGCCGATCGCCAGCGCGCTCAGACCGACGGCCGGATCTGCGACGGTGGTCGCGGCTGAGAGTTCCTTGAGGATCTTCCCCATCTTTCCGACCGTGTTGTTGTCGTCATCCCAGAAGAACGTGGTCACTTCCAGATTTGGGATAGGACAGCCGGGTAGTTGGCAGCACATCTCCCGCTCCAAGATGATGGCATTCACGCCGTAGGTCATGCCCGACTCGACACTGGTCGCCGTTTTCGTTCCCGTCGTCATCGCCTTGGCGGCGGGCTCTCCAGCAAAGCGAGCCCATGACATCCAATACATCTCGCCGTTACCAAAGACGTCCATGTCGTCGTCGAACTTCACGTCGTACAGTTTCACGGTGACCAAGACTTCGATCTTGGGCGGCACGGCGAGTTGCAGTTCGATGGGGACTTCGAACGTGTCTCCAAAGAGGGCTTCGATGATGAGGCCGATCACGTACGTTCCGGGATCGACGCCCGAAGTGTCCCATTCGTAGGTGAGGGTTCCGTCCAGATTGTCGGTCAAGGTGCCGGGCGTTCCCGAGGGAAGCGCTACGGTGCCCAAGGGCTCGCCGCATTCGGTAGCGTCGAGGTCGTGATGTATGAACTCGAGGGTCACCACGCTGCCGGCGTCGAATGTCGACGCCGACGTGACCTCGAAGGTCGGAGCGCGCGGCGTATCGTCGACAGTCAGGGTCTGCGGAGCGTCGGTCTGGCTTCCGTCGATCGTGTAATAGAGTTCTAGTTGATAGTCACCCGCATCGCAGAATCCTGGCGCCACCTCGAACTCGATCGTGGCTTCGTTCGATCCGCACACCGGATTCGCGGTGAGCACGGAGAACCCAGGTGGGAGCGTACCCGCGAAACCGATGCAAACGTCAACGGCGGGCGAGGGAGGAGGATCGACGAAGACGGTAAACGTGCAGTTGAGGGTACCGTCCTCGTCAACCTCGAACGGGCACGGGCCCATCGGGCCGCCGAGAGACAGGCCGCCGCCGGTGAGCGACGATTGAAGCCGAATTTTCTGACCGCCGGATTCAGCGCGAACTTCACCGACCATCCCGATCGATACCAATGCCGCTGCCCAGAACCATTGAAATTTCATAGCAGTCCCTTTCGGATGAGACACCACCACCCATTCGGAAAGCGGCGAGACCGACCGACACGAATTACCGGAATTTTTGATGAAACTGCGACCAGGGCCCCGTTTTCGAGATGTGGGTTCGGGCCGGTGGTGGGTCCGGGAGCGGGAGGTGATCGTCACGTTGGGGGTGATCGTGCCAACATGCATCTCGGAGTCACGCCGCGGTCCTACTCCTTGCCAGTGTGAGGCTCGCTCGGATAGAGTCGTCGTGCTTTCGCCTGAGAGTCGTGGCGCAGAGTTCTCGATCGGTCGAGGATCGCGCAACGCACTTTGCTTCCGGGCGCGTCCGCGGCACGAGTTTGAATCGTAGTTAGAGGAGCGGGATGATTTCTTGTCACAGTTCGACGCGGGGTGCGTCGGTTGGCGCAACGTTGCCCCATCGATTCACATCCGTGGGGATCGCACTATTTGCGTGTCTTCTGACGGCCGGCTGTTCGGGTCTCGACTTTCGCCAAGCGAAGGTCGTCGACCTCGCCTACGACGACGCCGAACAAGCCACTCGAATCGATGTTCGCTTTTCCGTGGTCGATAGGGACGGTCTTCCCGTCAACGATCTGACTCCCGGTGACTTTGGGATCTGGGAAGACGGCGTCCGCGCCACGTCGGAGTCCTTCACAGTGACCACTGGTGAGGTGCTCCCCGTCGGCATCACCGTGTTGCTCGACAACAGCAAGAGCATGTACGACGCCGACTCCGAGGACGGCGGAGGCAACGCGGTCGTCGAAGTGAAGCGCATGGCTCGCGAGTTCGTGTCGAGTCTGGACGATCCCGACCTCTACGATTTTCGGTTCTACCGTTTCGCGTCCGACCTTTCGGAAATCGGTAGCGTCGAGGAAGTGCTCGACGCGTACGCTCCCGACAGCGAGAGCCGGGGTGAGCGCTGGACGGCGCTGTATCACGCAGTCGTCGAATCGTTGGAGCGGCACCCCGACAACATCATTGTCGTCTTCTCCGATGGGGCGGACAACTACAGTCAGAATCGTGGCGGCGTCGATTTGCGAGAGGTCGTCAGCCGACTGCGAGAGTCGCGCACTCCGGTCTTTGCCATCGGCTCGGCTAACTGCAAGCACGAGTACGATCGTCAAGGTATCTCTGGCGCAAAAGCGTTACGCCGACTGTGCCGATTCGGAGCGCTGCGTCTTGCGACCGATCCCTACGCGCTCGGCAACTTGCTCTCGGACATCCACGATCAAGTGCGGGTCGTCTACACGTTGAGCTACTACTCGCCGAATCTCGCCGGAGATCACGCCCTGCGAATTCGCGTGAACTCCAACGGACTTCGCGGCAAGTCTCAGCAACTGCTCTTCAGCAGCGATGGCCCGAGCGAGCTTAGCCCCGAGTGAGTCGGGGGATTAAGGGTCGGCGGAAATAGGTGGAGCTGACACCCCCCAGGGCGTCAGCTCCTCATCGAAATGGATGAATACACCCGTTGAGCGTCGACAGCCCCACACCGCGTCCGCGAAGAACGTGGCTCCACTGCGAGACGTGAGCACCCGTCGGGTCTTCTCGAACAGGTCTCGCACCCACTGCCCATTGCGTAACACGAGAACGAGCGCTCGATCCCGACACTCTTTCTGAGATTTCTTCCCGGGGGAGCGACTTACGTCGGTCGTCGTCACCCGATCGTGGGCCGCCAAGGCCAGCGTCGTGTCGCTTCGGCCCTTGCCTGTCGCCACGCCGCGCTCTTGCGTTATCCTCTACGCCCGAACCATTTGGGGGTTTCTGTGATGCTCGAGTTTCGCGACGCCGGATCGGCTGTTTGCCTGCTGCTAGTACTGACGGGTTCGGTCAGCGGAGACGTTCCGAACTTCGCCCGCGATGTGCGCCCGGTTCTCGCCGCGGCGTGTCTCACCTGTCACGGGCCCGATGCCGCCACGCGCAAGGCGGACCTGCGCCTCGACGAACAGGAGGGGCTCGCATCCGTGGTTCAGCCCGGAGCGCCCCAGGCCAGCGAGCTGTGGCTCAGAATCGCCCACTCTGACCTTCGTGAGCGCATGCCGCCGACGGCGCAGGTTCGGCAGTTGCACGACCGGGAGATCGAACTCGTGCGGCGCTGGATCGAGAGCGGGGCCGTCTGGTCGGAGCATTGGGCGTTCGATGCGCCCACGAAGCCCGACGCGCCCGACGTCACCGACACCGCGTGGCCCCGCAGTCCCATCGACCATTTCGTTCTGTCTCGGCTGGAGGAGCTGGGTCTGCCACCCAGCGTCACGGCTCCGCGAGAGAAGCTCATTCGGCGGTTGAGTTTCGACTTGACCGGCTTGCCGCCGACCCCGGCCGCAGTCGACGCGTTTCTGGCAGACGATCGGCCCGAGGCGCTCGAGGCAGTGGTCGACCGGCTCTTGGCCTCGCCTCGCTACGGCGAACGCATGGCAACGCGCTGGCTCGACGGCGCACGCTTCGCCGACTCCAACGGGTACCAGAACGACTTCGGTCGATCGATGTGGCCGTGGCGGGATTGGGTCATTCGCAGTTACAACGAGAACAAGCGGTACGACGACTTCTTGATCGAGCAGATCGCCGGAGATCTGCTGCCAGCGGCGACCCCTGATCAGCGACTCGCCACCGGTTTCCAACGGAACCACCGCACCGTCACCGAGGGCGGAGCCATCGAAGAAGAGTGGCGGGTAGAAAACGTTGTCGACCGAACCGATACCACCGCCACCGTGTTCATGGGACTGACCTTCGGTTGCGCCCGTTGTCACGACCACAAGTACGATCCGATCTCACAAGCGGAGTACTACTCACTGTTCGCATACTTCAACAACACGACCGAGCGTGGCCACTACAACGAAGCGCGCGGCAACGTCCCGACGCTGCTCCGCGTTCCGACGCGTGACAACCTCGACCGGTTGGCCGAACTCGATGCGAGCATCGCCGAGTCGGAGTCTCGCCTCGTCGTTGATCCGGGCGCCGCCGAGGTCGCGACCAACGAGTGGCTTGCACAGCTTCGCGCGACAGGTCACTCGCCGCCGCCGGCCGATTTCGCGCTTCCCCTGAATCGCGACTGGTCAGTGAACACAGCGGAATCTGCAATCGTTGCACGCTATACCGGAAAAGCGGCCGACGCCAAGTGGGAAGACGGTGCTTTTGGCGGTTCGCTCGTTCTCGACGCCAAGGCGGAGACCCGGGTCGATCTCGGCGCCGCCACCGATTTCGACGGAGACGACACGTTTACATACTCCGTTTGGGTGCGCCGGGGTAACGACGGCGCGATCTTCAGCAAGATGGATGTCGCCAATGCGTACCGCGGTATCGACCTGATCCTGATTCGCGGCCGACCCACCGTTCACCTCATTCATGATTGGCCATCGAACGCGATCAAGGTCGAGGGGCTGCACGAACTCCCCGGACGCACGTGGACTCACCTCGCGTTTTCGTACGACGGCAGCGGTCGGGCGGAGGGCGTCCATATCTACGTCAACGGGGAGCCGGTTTCGCAGAAGGTTCACGCCGACACCTTGCAGGGGACGATTCGAACGAAGGAGCCGCTACGTATCGGCGGCCGATCGAGTCGCGAGTACTACCGCGGGGTGGTGAGAGACTTCCGCGCGTTCGCTCGTGTCCTGACCGAGGCCGAGACGCAAGCGTTGACGGGTGAGGCATTAGTCGCGGCAGCGTCGGATCCGCTGCATAAGGATCTGCTCGACTACCATCGCGACCACATCGTGCGTGGACCGGACTCGGTGCACGGCCGGTTGAAGCGCTTGCGCGACGAACGCCGCCGCTACTTCGAGCAGCACGTTCCCACCGCCATGATTTTGGAAGAGCGCAAGGAGCGTCGTCCGACCTACGTGCTGAACCGAGGGTTGTACGACGCGCCCGACAAGAGTCGACCGGTACAACCGGGCGTCCCCAGCTTTCTTCCGCCGCTCGCTCCCGGTGCGACCCGCGATCGACTGGCGCTGGCACGTTGGCTGGTCGACCCTTCGCATCCGTTGACGGCACGCGTCGCCGTCAGCCAACTCTGGTCGCAACTGTTCGGTGTCGGCCTTGTCGAGACGGCCGAGAATTTCGGGCTGCGCGGGGCACCGCCGAGCCATCCGCGGCTGTTGGATTGGTTGGCGACCGAGTACGTGCGTAACGGCTGGGACACGAAGACGCTGCTCAAGACGATCGTCATGAGCGCGACGTATCAGCAGCAATCGAACGCGTCGAGTGCGCTCATCGAACGTGATCCCAATAACACGCTTTTGGCGCGCGGTCCACGCCGCCGCCTGCCGGCCGAGATGATTCGTGATCAAGCGCTCGCCGTCAGTGGGCTTTTGGTCGAACGTATCGGTGGACCGTCGGTGCGACCGTATCAGCCGTCAGGATTGTGGAAAGAGCTAGCCGGCGGCGCGAGTCAGGGTCCCTACAAAGCGAGCTCTGGCGATGACCTGTACCGACGGAGCTTGTACACCAACCGCAAGCGCACCGTTCCTCATCCGACGTTGTCGATCTTCGACGCGCCGAGTTTCGAAGTGTGTCAAGTGCGGCGATTTCAGACGAACACTCCGCTGCAGGCACTCGCACTTCTCAACGACGTGACTTATGTCGAGTCGGCGAGGAAGATGGCCGAACGCACGCTTCGACACGCGGCGGATCCGACGGCGCGCATCACATACGCCTTTCGGCTGGCGACGAGTCGCAGGCCGAGCGACATCGAGATGGCTATTCTCGAGCGCGGTCTCGCGCGCCATCTCGTGACCTACCGCGCAAACTTGGCAGCAGCCCATGAGCTGCTGGCACACGGCGCTAGCGAACCGCCGCGCGACCTCGATCCGGCGGAGCTCGCCGCGTACGCCGCCGTGGCAAGTGTGATTCTCAACCTCGACGAGACAGTGACATCAGAATGACCGATCCGCTGACTGATCCGCTGAGAAGCGCACAATCGATCAATCGTCGGCTGTTCCTCGGCGGGTTGGGCGTGGGCATGGCAACGGCCGCGGTCGGCGCGCTTGGCGGTATTCCGGAGGCGCTCGCTTCGCTCGGTTCGGCGGACGTTGGTCGAGCCCGACACCGTCCGCGGGCCAAACGGGTCATCTACCTGTTTCAATCGGGCGCCCCCTCTCAATTCGAAACGTTCGACTACAAGCCACTTCTCGATGAAATGCACGGTCAGGAACTTCCGGAGAGCGTTCGCCGTAACCAACGACTGACCACTATGACTTCGGGCCAGAGCAAGTTTCCGTTGGCCCGTTCGCAGTTCGAGTTTCGACGGTTCGGGAAGAATGGCACTCGGGTCAGCGAGCTACTGCCGTATACGGGGGAAGTGATCGACAAGGTCTGCCTCATTCGATCCATGCACACCGAAGCGATCAACCACGACCCCGCCATCACCTTCTGTCAAACCGGATCACAGTTGGCCGGGCGACCCAGCATGGGGGCGTGGGTCGCGTACGGTCTCGGTAGTCTCAACCGAGATCTTCCCAGCTTCATGGTCTTGGTCTCACGCGGCAGCGGACGTCAAGCGGGTCAACCGCTGTACGATCGGCTGTGGGGTAGTGGGTTCTTGCCCAGCCAGCACCAGGGAGTCAAGCTTCGCAGTGGCCAAGAGCCTGTCCTCTACTTGTCGGACCCGGCGGGTTGTCCCCGGCCGACGCGTCGACAGATGCTCGATGACATCGGCGCCCTGAACGAGATCCACTTCCAAGAGTCACAAGATCCGGAAGTGTTGGCTCGTATCGCGCAGTACGAGCTGGCGTTTCGCATGCAGTCCACGGTTCCGGAGCTGACCGACATTTCTGACGAGCCGAAGTCGGTGCGTCAGTTGTACGGACCCGACGTCGAGACGCCGGGAAGCTACGCTCGCAATTGCCTGCTCGCCCGTCGGTTGGTCGAGCGTGACGTGCGGTTCGTCCAGCTCTATCACATGGGGTGGGATCAACACGACAACTTGCCGAACCATCTCTCCAAGCAGTGCCTCGATACCGACCAGGCCACCGCGGGGTTGCTGGTCGATCTCGAACGTCGCGGACTGCTCGAAGACACCATTGTCGTTTGGGGAGGGGAGTTCGGCCGCACGGCGTACTGCCAAGGACCGCTTCGCCCCCACAACTACGGCCGGGACCATCACCCGCGCTGCTTCACCATGTGGGTCGCCGGCGGCGGCTTCCGAGCCGGACTCGACTACGGCGTGACTGACGACTTTTCGTACAACATCCTCGATAAGCCGGTTGAGGTGCACGATCTGAACGCAACCATCTTGCACCAACTCGGGCTCGACCATACGCGACTGACGTATCCGTTTCAGGGGCGTGATTTCAGGCTGACTGACGTGCACGGACGAGTGGTCACCGACCTCTTGGCGTGACGGTAGCCGTTCCGTTTCGGTCCGGCGCTTGTGGTGTTGGCGGGGGCAGGTGAAACTACTGTCATCGCGAGGGCGTGCTTCGCGTTGCTCGTCGTCGTTTCCCCTGCTTGTTCTCCGGCAGTTTCTCTTCTTCGGCAAGTGTGCCCCTCGAGTGGAGCCCTCGTGACCATCAAGACAGTCCGGAGCACCGCGGTCGTGCTCGCCCTGGTACTGGGCATGCCTTCGGCCTTTGGTCAGCTCGTCCCCGACGCGACGAACTATCGTCGTTGGATCGAGTTCATCACCCCGTCCGAGGAAGAGCGTTCATTCGAACGTATCGGCTGGCGCCATCAGTTCTGGCCGGCGGTCGAGGAAGCGCGGCGGCTAGGGCGGCCGATCCTGTTGTGGACCATGAACGGCCACCCGCTGGGCTGTACCTGAAACAACGGCGTCCGCGGACGCCAGCTGGTCTGGTCAGACCTTGAGATTCAGAAGTTGAGCCGTCAGTTCGTCACGGTTGCCGAAGAGGTGCATTTCATCTTTCCCGAAGGTGCGGGCAACCTGAACCGAGTGAAGGACGAACCCGCGCACAAGTTCTTTCGCGAGTACGGCGAATCGATGCCCGCCGGTGTTTGGAACGATCCCGGGACCAAGCAGGGGATCTACATGATCGGTCCCAATGCAGAGTACCTCGAAGGCGGGGGAGCTATCAGTGGCGAAGCCGATGACATGCGTCGAAGACTTCGCACCGCGCTCGAGCGCTGGAAGGTTCTTCGCAAAGAGAAGAAGTACAAGAACCGACGAGTTCCGCCGACCAAGAATATCGCGGTACCGAGTGTCACCGGCAAGCCGCTCGCGTTACGGGTCTTCCTGAGAGATCTCCCGCGCGGCGGTGCGGACAAGAGTGGTCGCCGGGTGACGAAGGAAGATCTTCGCGGTATTTGGCCAGACTTCACCCAGTGGGCTTGGAACATCAACTGGACGAGTGTCGAAGACCCGAGTGCGTTGGTCCCGGCCGGCGACGATCGACAACCTGTGTCGAACGAGCTGTTCCGGCGGTTGTGCCGCGACGTTTTGGTGGACAACGTGCGGGGACAAACGCCGCGCTGGCGTACAGAGCAGGTTCAACTAGCCGAGTTGACTATGCAGCGCGTGGCCACGAAACGAGGTCGTTGGGTCATCGAGTATCAGGGCCGCGCTGCGATGGATTCCGGGACGCTGAAGTACGAGCCGACGCTCTACGGTCGTGGTCTCTGGAATCCGAAAAAGAGTCGCTTCGAAGAACTCGAGATTGTGGCGATCGGAAATCGCGAGGGCGCCGGCACCTTCAACCAACGAGGAAACGATCCCGGTCCGGCGCCCATGGGGGTGGCACTGATTCTTCATCGCGACGAGTGAGCGGAGTCGTGGCAGATGGGTTGGGCGAAGGCGTGTGGCCGTTGGGGGCGCTGGTCGTTGCGCTTTTGTCGCTTGGCCTTTTCTCGCCAAGCCGCGAAGAACCGCTAAGAAGCTATGTGACCCTCCTAGATTTCGGATCTAGGTTGTTGAAAGTGAAGGGGCCCTGAGCGATTCCTAGAGGCAGTCTAAAACCCGAAAGGAATCCGATGTCCAAGGCCACCTTCCCAAAGCTTCACAGTGATAAAGA
>JAJFFE010000297.1 GCA_021776775.1 Planctomycetota bacterium
ATCTCCGCCAAGTGCGCAATGACCTGAGCCGCGTGAACCTTCTCGAGCTTCACCAACCGCTGAACCTCGAGCACCAAGTCATCCTTCGAGAGCATTCCAACGCGACGAACACAATCCATCATCCAAGACATAAGACCCTCCAGAGTCATCCACGAGTTTCGAGTACCCATTGTAAATGACGATCCAGAGTCGACGATTTCTCCCGCCTGCAAGACGAACAACGCCAATGCTATCGTCGAAGACCCAGCACCATCAAGCAACACGTCACATCGCAAACTCGACACTCACGGTGCACCCCACAATCGGTCGACATAGACCCGCTCATTCATGGTCAAAACCTCGTCAACAACAACTTCGATAACTTTTCGAGATTCAAGAACGAAACAGTCGAATCACATCGTCCGCACGATGCCGCACCCGGCAACGCAACCAAGCGTCGCTGCACCTTCGCCCACCAGAAGCCGCACCCAGCTCGGTACGGATCACGCCACCCAGCGCACACGTCTCATCGCCCGCGGTGTACTCTCTCGGGGCCTCCGCAAAGCATCGGGCACCACCGCTGCCCAACGCCCCGAACAGACTGGGACCGGCCCCGATCCGCCCGTCCAACGATCGAAGCCGTCCCGGTCTCCAGCCACTGCCCCGCGCCAAAGCCCCAAGACCTGAACGAATGGCCAGGCACGTCCAGCCACGCCTACGGTGCGTCAGGATGGTGGTTCCTACTTGAGCGCTTGCCGTCGAGGAGAACCCGGAGAATACGCTCAACACCAGTGCACCGCAGAGGAGAGCGGCAGTTGTCTTCATGACGAATCGTCGTTCAGGGTCTAGTTTCGATCGGGCCCGTGCCGAGCCGTCCCGTTTCGGTGCATTCTACCTACTCAGTTGCTAGGTTTGTTGCCAGGGACCGGGTCGGAGTCGTACAATCGCGGTTTCCGCAATCCCGCAGTAGCGATGATTTAGACACGAAGGGGGAGGGATGACCTCGGAGAACGACGTTCCCATCGAGGAGCACCCACCGCAAGAGACAGTAATCCTGTCGCGGCGTCCGAAGCCGAAGCTTCAAGACAAGGTTCAGCAGGTCGGGCCCATCTGGGTCGAAGTGGTCGGCGGGCCGATGGACGGTCTCAAGCGTCATGTCCTCGGCGACACGTTGACGCTTGGTCGGAGTGAAGAGAACACCGTAGTTCTGTCCGTCGACCCCATGGTGTCCGGTCGTCACGCCCGAATCGTCCGCGACGGAGACGACGTATTCCTCGAGGATCTCGAGAGTCGCAACGGCACTTATGTTGGTGAAACTCGTATCGCCCGGCGGCTTCCCATCCAGCCGGGGACGATCTTCTCCGTCGGGACCACTGCCGTCGAGTTCATGCCCCGCTGATCCTGCTTCCCAATCTCGGAGACTTCGATGTACCTGCCAAAATTATCACCTGCTAGCATCCAACTCCTCGCCGACGCCGCGCAGGAGAGCGAACGCACCGATCTGCAATATCTCGGAGTCGAGCATCTCTTCATCGGCTTGGCCGAGAACCAAACTGTCGCTCTAGGGGAAGCGCTCGCCAACTGCGGCGTTGAAATCGGGCGGCTGCGAGACGTGTTGCAAGACGATCAGTCGAGCCCCGACGCGACGCCCTGGGGCGACGAGTTGATCTATACGCCGCGTTGCCACGAGATCCTGCAACTCGCCGGGCAGATCTCTCAGCGCAGAGGCAAGCCGGCGGTTGAACTCGACGACATTCTCGAGGCGATCTTCCGCGAAGGACGAAGCGTGCCGGTGAGGTTGCTGCGCGGTTTCGGTGTCGACTTGGTGGCACTGCAAGCCGAAGTGAGCAAGGCCCCCGAGCAAAAACCGACCGAGACCCCGACGCTCGACAAGTTTGGTCGCGACCTCACGGCGCTCGCCAAGTCCGGGGCGTTGTCGCCGGTCATCGGTCGCGAGCGCGAGATGAACTACGTCGAGCAGGTACTACTGCGCAAGAACAAGAACAACCCGGTCCTAGTGGGTGAAGCTGGCGTCGGTAAGACGGCCGTCGTCGAGGGATTCGCACAGCGCATCACCGAAGCGAACTGTCCGGAGCCGTTCCAGGGTTGGCGCGTCATCGAAATTGCAGTGGGTTCGCTGGTCGCGGGGACGAAGTTTCGTGGTGAGTTCGAGGAGCGCATCTTGAGCATCATCAAAGAGGCGCAAGAGAACCCGGGCACCATTCTCTTCCTCGACGAAATCCACACGCTGGTCGGCGCGGGCGCGAGTTCTTCAGAGTCACTTGACGCCTCGAACATGTTGAAGCCGGCGCTGGCACGCGGAGAGATTCGCGTGATCGGGGCGACGACGATGTCCGAGTACCGAAAGACCATCGAGAAGGACGCAGCCCTCGATCGTCGGTTCGACCAGGTTCTGGTCGAAGAGCCGTCACGTGATGATGCGTTGTCGATCCTGAGCGCAGTCAAGGCGTCGCTCGAAGCGCATCACCAGGTGAAGATCGAAGACGCCGCGCTGAGCGCCGCCGTCGACCTCACCATTCGTCACTTGCCGGAGCGACGACTTCCCGACAAGGCGCTCGACGCTCTTGATCAGTCGTGTGCGCGACGGCGGCTGCAGATGCTTCGCGGCACCGATGGGGCAGACACGAAGATCATCGTGCCGGGGGATACGACCGTCACCGAGCGGTCTGTCGTCCGGACTGTCGCGCAGTGGACCGGAATTCCACTCGATCGACTCGAAGGAGAGTCTGCGCGCGGCTTGCTCAATCTGGAGAAACGTCTGCGCGAACGGGTCATTGGGCAAGATCACGCCGTGGCCGCTGTCGCGAGGGCCGTGCTGACCGCGCGTGCGGGGCTCGCTTCTCCGGATCGTCCCAACGGAACGTTCCTGTTTCTCGGACCGACCGGGGTGGGCAAGACGGAGCTCGCGAAATGTCTCGCCATGCAACTGTTCGGCGACGAGAAGCGGCTGATCCGTTTCGATATGTCGGAGTACTCCGAGGCCCATGCGGCGGCCAAGCTGATCGGCGCCCCGCCCGGGTACGTCGGCTACGAAGATGAAGGCTTGCTGATCTCGGCTGTTCGAACGCATCCGCACTGCGTGGTCTTGTTCGATGAGATCGAGAAAGCACATCCGCAGTTGTTCGACTTGTTCCTGCAGATCTTCGACGAAGGACGACTCACCGGTTCCCATGGTCACACCGCGGACTTCACCCAAGCGATTGTCATTCTGACGAGCAACTTGACGGTTGTCGCGGCCGACGATGACGACGGTCCGACTTTGGGTTTCCCGACGGCCGGCGTAGAGCCGGGTGCGGTGCCCAAGCCCGAAATCGACGTGCGCAAGGCGTTGACCGCGGTGTTGCGACCGGAACTCGTCAATCGAATCGACGAAGTCGTACAGTTCGGCCCGCTGAGTCGGGAGTCGCTTCGAAAGATCATCGACCACTACGTCGGCGAACTCGAAGAACGGCTTGCCGAACGGGGAGTCGAGCTGGAGCTGGAGTCGGGCGTATACGATCACCTGATCGGGTTGGGCGAGAGCGACATGTTCGGCGCCCGCGAGCTGCGTCGAGTCGTCGACCACGAACTGCGCCAACCCTTGGCGGAGTACGTTCTGCGTGAGCCGTCTGCGACGTCCGTTCGAGCGTCGATTGCCGATGGAGCGATCGCCTTCGCGCAAGCGTGAACAGCATGAAGGACCTACTCAGCAACGGGCGTCACTGGATTGACCTGCGGGTATCGCTGGTATGGATCGTGTGCGCGGCCACCTCGGTCGGCTGCGCCTCGGCAAAGGCACACCTCACTGGTCCCGATCGACGCGCCCAGCCTTACGAAGACGCCAGCTATTCCCAGCCGGATACGTACTCCGAAGGCCGCACGGACTCCGATCACGACGTGCGCGGGCGAACCGGACTCAACACCGCGTTTCACGCGCAGTTCTTCCCCAACGCGCGATTCGAACTCGACGACGATCACGAACAGTGGGACGACGCCGAACGCTACGAGCTGCACTTGAACATGCACGCCGAGCGTGATCTGCAAGTCGAGACGGTGACCGGAATCTACGTCTACTACGAGAAGAAGCGGTGGGAGCAGGGCGCCGCGAAGGTTCGTCACGAGTCCGTTGGCATCGGTATGGAGGCGGGGGCGCTACTCTTCCCGTTCACCTACGGCAGCGGCGGCTCGTTCGACCTCGCGTTCTATCCTTACATTCGCTACGGCATAGGAACGAGTCGGGGTCGCTTCCGAAACGTACCGTTGACGACGCCGGCCGGGGGCTCCGGCCTCGGCTCGGGTGATCTCGGTGACTTTAGGATTGAGGGTGGGCTCGGCGCCGACGTGCGCTTGTTCTTCGGGGATCGAGTGTCTGCGGCCATCGGTGGCGGTGTGCTGTGGTGGGATTCACTCGATACCGCGGTCTACTCGGTGCGCAGCGGTAGTGGTGTGGTCTTGGTCGACGACGAAGAGATAGATTTCGAAGGACGGGACACCTACCTTCGCGTGCTGATCGAGATCGCCTACTGATCACGATCAGTCCAAGGTGTGTTAGCAGAGTGGTACTTGAAGCTACTCAAAGTTCTCGGACAGCGCGGCCAGCGCCGGCCCGAGGTCGTGCGGGTCGGTCAAGCTCGGCCGAAAGAGATCTCCCTTCTCCGCGAGCCGATCGGGAACGCTGAGCAAGTTGAATTGGCTCGGATGAATCTCTCCCTGCAGCTCATCCCACTCTAGCGGCGTCGATACGGTCGCTCCGGGTACCGGGCGAATGACGTACGGCGGGACGACGGTTTGGCCGCGGAAGTTCTGCATGTAGTCGACGTAGACCTTGCCATGTCGCTGCGCCACTGATCGTTCGACCGTGGCAATGTCGGAGTGTTCGCGTACCACCCAGCGCGCCACAATCTCGCAGAACATGCGCACTTGCTCGTAGGTATAGCGACGAATCACCGGGACGTAGATGTGCATGCCGCTCGCACCCGACGTTTTTAGCAGTGGTTGGATTCCGGCGCCGCGCAGGATCTTGCCGATGGTACGGGCCAGAATGACGACGCTCGAGCCGAACTTCTTTCCCGCCGGGTCCAGATCGATGACGCCGTAATCCGGCATCTCCTGCTCGTCGTGACGAGACATCCAGGGGTGTAGATCGATACTGCCCAGATTCACCAAGTAGAGCAGGGTGTCGCGGTCGTTGCACATGACGTAGCGAACCTCCCCCTCTTCCTTCTCCTTGACGACCGTAGTCGCGACCCAGTCGGGTAGCTGCTTCGTCATGTTCTTCTGATAGAAGTGCTGTCCGTGGATGCCCTCGGGGAATCGTCGCAGGTGGAGTGGACGGTCCTTGAGGTAGGGGAGCAAGGTGTCGGCGACGCGATCGTAGAAGTCGATGACTTGCCCTTTGGTGAACCCTTCCTCGGGCCAGTAGACCTTCTGCAGGCTGGTGAGTTTGATCTTGGATCGGACGTGGCGTTTGCCGGCGCTATCTTTGGTGAGCTTCTCGATGAGGTTGTCACGCTTCTTACCGCGTTCGACCGGGGCGGGGATACGCTTCCAATGTGGGCTCGTCGGCCCTCGGTAGGAGCTGTCGGACCGCTTGGCTATCACACCGGTCAGTCCGCCTTGTCGGACCACTTCGACGAGTTCTTCACCGCGCTCGATGACATGGTCGACGTACATCACTTGAGCGAGTTCACTGGGTATGACGCTACGCAGCGCGCGCTTGCGTTCGACGAGTGGCCGGGCTTTTAGGGACCACGCGTCAAAGTGCAGAAGGTCGAACACGTAGTACGTCAGGGATCCCGTTTCGCCCTTCTTCAGGCAGTTCTCGAGCTTGCGGCGGTCGGGGCGACCCGTCGAGTCGAGCGCGACCAGCACACCATCGACAACCGCGTTCTCGGCGCGAAGTCGACGCAGCTCGTGTCCGACGCTGCCCAACGATTCGCTGCACTTCTTGCCGTCGGCGTCGAACGCGGTCAACGCGTCGGTCTTCTTGACGATCAAGCGGCGAAGCCCAGCGAACTCCAGCTCGAAGAGCCAGTCTGGGTCGGAGAACGGCTCCGACTCGCCGCCGGGTCGGAGCCCTTTGGGTGCCTTCGGCAACGAGGTCGGTTTGGCGTCGGCGAATTCGATGGGAAACAGCGGATCGTTGGCGCCCCGGGCGTAGCAGTCGCGGTACTTGAACAGAAGCCAATCGTTGGGGGAGCGCGTGGTCTTCACCATGTGCCACTCGCCCCGCAGTCGCGTGCCGTGGAGTTTGACTTCCAGCTTTCCGTCGGCCAACGCGGCAAGATGGTCGCCTTGTCCTTTGACCAACTCGAACGTTCCCTTGTCCCAGATGGTCATGGTGCCGGCACCGTACTGTCCCTTGGGAATCACCCCATCGAAGTCTTCGTACTCGATCGGGTGGTCCTCGGTGCGCACGGCGAGGTGCTTGTCCTCGGGGACGTGGGAGAACCCTTTCGGCACGGCCCAACTCTTCAACACGCCGTCCATCTCCAGGCGAAGGTCGTAGTGCAACCGACGCGCTTCGTGGCGGTGGATCACGAACACGGGAGGGCCCGGCCGTGGGCCCCCGGGCACGGGCGCGGGGGCGGGGGGTTGGCCCCCGTCGCGCGGTGGGGGCTAGTCGTCG
>JAJFFE010000298.1 GCA_021776775.1 Planctomycetota bacterium
CATGAGATTGTCGGTCCAGTCGTTGCCCGCTTGGTCTTGGGTGTAGTCGCTAGCGAAGGCGTTCATGCTGCTGCCCGGGTATCCCGCGATGGTGGTGACTTGATCGCCACCGTCGAGCGACGTCGCTTCGTCAATCCCGTCGACTTCGTCATAAGCGGACGGTCCCTGGAAACCCCAGTTGTCTCCGCCTTGGACGATCGCCCCGTTGCCAGCCAACACACAGTCGCGGATCATGACCATGAGGTCTTGATCGATCGGCGAATCGTCGGGAAGCGTTCCGTTGTTGTAGATCCAGCCAACCACGGGGCACCCGATAATGAGCTGAAACAGATTCGGTTCGATCGCCACCACCGAAAGACCCGCCGCCGCGAGTGCATCCATGTACGCGGCCTCGCTCAGGACGAGTCCACCGTCGACATCGCCCTCACCGTTGACCAAGACCACATCGAAGAGTGTGCCGTCGATCGCGGGGAGTTCGGTCACGGTGATTTCTCCGATCCCCGTTGCGGCCGCGAACCCTGTCAGCCGAATGGTGATCGTCTCCCCCGATAGCATGGGCATACCAAGCTGCGCCTGAAGCCCACAGGAGTCGTCGTTGCAGTTCAACACCGTCCCGACGCCGGGACAGTCAGAGTACACCTCGAGCACAGTGTCCAACGATGAGCCGCACGTATCCACGACAACCATCGCATCTTGGGTGGCCGTGTAGGTGTACCAAACGTCGGGGTCTATCGGTGTGGGGGCGCCACAACTCGATAGCGGTCCATCGTTCGTCGCGCAGATCGTGTTGAACGGCTCGGAAACGCCGGCCGTCAAAGCAATCGCGGAGAGGCAACCGTCGTTCGGCAAGACGGTAGCCAACGGTGCGATGGTCAACACGCCGACACCGGTCGCTCCGAAAGCCCCCGCAACCTGAATTCGATACGTCAAACCGGACACGAGTGCCACGTTGATCGCTGACTGCGTTCCACACGTGTCATCGTCGCAGAACAACTCGGTGCCGGAACATTCGTCGAAGATGGCCAGAGTCGTGTCAAACGAAGAGCCGCACGTATCGATCACGTAATCACCGTCGCAAAGCGGCGTGAACTGGAACCAAACATCGTTACTCATCGCCGTCATGCAGCTGGCGGCAACACCTTCGTCGACGGCACCGACGGTGCTGAACGGCGTTGCCCCCAGGAGCACGGGCTGGGCGGTGAAGCAGGTGTCATTGAGGAGTGAGCACGGCCCTGAGCCGGTCGCCCCCACCGTCGCCGACAGCACTTCTTCGAGCGCGTTCGCGGTGATATCGCGCGCTCCCGATTCCTCCAGACTGTCGAGCGTTGGGCCGATCAAGAACGTTGCCCCTCCGTTGTCTGAGACCAACGCAACCTCGCCGCCCGGGAACTCACCGCGCGCGATTCCCGAAGCCGGAGTCAAGAAGTCGCCGTTGTCGAAGAACCCCGGCGCGGCCGTCGGTCCGACCGCCTCGCCAGGGATGGCGTTCGGGCCGATCCATACCGAGTCGCCCGGGCAGCAAACGCCCGAACTGATCCCAAAGACCCCGACGTAGTCGAGGCCCGCGGAGATGCCGAGCGCGGCTTTAAGAGCAGAACTCGACGTATCCATCGCCCAGTAGGAGACCACAGCGCCTCCGCCCGCCGCGATGTGATCCACGATGGCCAACTCCGCAGCGGCACTCAGAAGATTGGTCGAGTTATCGATCACGATCGTATTGAAGGTCGTCGTCGCCATGGCAAGATCGAACTCCGCCCCGTTGGTCACGAACGTCGTCGACCCGGTCAAGCCAAGGCAGTCGATGGCCGCCGCCGCCGAGTTGTTGATCGAATCCCAATCGAGCAGAAGGATGTCGCCGACACCCCCGGTGGGCACTTCCGAAACCTCGATCGTCCCAACCCAACCAACACCGCCCGCTCCCCACTCCCCAACACGAACCATGTGTACAGCTCCCGGGCCTATAGTCCACGTCATAGACGACGAGAAGTTCCCCGGGCAGCCGTCCCCGTCGCAAGCGATCTGATCGGCCGAAGTCACCGGGCACGTGACGTCATACGCAATCAGATCGGTATCGAAGCCGCTCGCGCATGTCTCGACCGTGACGAGCATCGGACCGGGAGAGACGTTGGTGTAGCTGTACCAGACGTCACCCGCCACCGACCCAAGCACATTGCAGCCGGTTGGATCTACTGCCACCGGGCTATCGGTCGCCCCCGTGCTGTCGTGCGGATTGCTGCCGACGGCTAAGGGAGTGGCTCCCGCACACTCATCATTGGCGGGCTGCGCCTGAAGCGGCGCTGTTACACAAACAGACCACACGACGACGAGGACAGCTTTGAACATCAGCGCTCTCCTAGAAAACTGCTCCCCCGCAAGAAGAACGGGAGCTCGCCGGGTTCGCAATCCGGCGGCTCCCATCCATCAACGAGGAGGAGAAGAACAACGAGCAACGCTCGCTCTATTGCGAGAGATACTCACTGTTCGAAAGCCCACCCACTGAGGTCGACAACGTCAAACACGCTGTCAACGAAGTCGATTCTTGCGCCGACTCGCCGCGCTGTCTAGGAGGTAGAACGCACGCAACCACGTGTAGATAGGTGCAAACTCCACGTTGTTCCAAGCGTCGGCTGGAACGAGTGCGGCGCGTCCTGCGAGAAGCGTAAGTGCGCGCTCAACAACAAGGTCGGATCATCGATGAGAGCGGCGATTCTCTCAGATCTCTCGCAGTGCGATCCGGGGTGAAGCTCACCGGGGTTGAAGAGCTCGATTGGAGAAGGAAACGCACGAAAAGTAATCTCGATAGAGTTCAAAGAAAATGATCATGCGAGCCGGCGAAGAGTCCGCGCGGTCTGTTCGGGGTCCATCTACACCGTTCGCGATGGTCTCATCGTGGACGTCACGTTCGTTCGGGATTGAGCCTTGCCGGCGGCAGCTTGCCGCCCCGCGCATACGATGGACAAGGGGCGGCAGAGGATGAAGACGAGGGCGTCGCGGCGCGCCGCACTGCCGGCAGCGAGCGGCTCGTGCGGCGTTCTTTGGCGCGTCGCTGCTTGTTTGGTGGGGACGCCGCCTAGCGGCGTCGGATGGCTCGGACCACGTCTCCGACGACGCACGGCACGATCGAGAAACCGAACACGGTGAGCCAGCCTTCGCGACCGATGGAGGTGAGTCCCAAAACGTGGGCGAGGGGTGCGAAGAGATTTGCGACGAGAAGAAGCCCCGTGCAGAGAAGCAGTGCACCGCCGAGCCAGCGATTTTGCGCCAGGTCGCTTCCGAAGAAGGGTTCGTGCGGGCTTCGCAGGTTGTAGACGTGCCACAGCTGGGCGAAGCCGAGAGTCAGGAACGACACGGTCACTGCACCCGCGTCATCGTAGTGGAGCGAGTGCTCGGCGAAGAGGAAAGCAGCGAGGACCGAAGCCGCGAGCGTGAGCCCGTAGCCACCGACCGCGAACCAGAGCCTCCGAGTCAAGATGGCTTCGGTCTTGGGGCGGGGTGGGCGGTCCATGGTCGAGCCGTCGCCTTGACCGAACGCAAGCGCGAGGGCGGGGAAGACATCGGTCACCAAGTTGAGGAACAAGATCTGGATGGGAAGCAGCGGAAGCTTGCTTCCCAGCGCGAGCGCGCCGCAGACCAACGTGACCTCGCTCAGGTTGCAGGAGAGCAGATAGAAGACGAAGCGGCGGATGTTTCGGAAGATGATCCGTCCGCCGCGGATTGCGGCGACGATGGACGCGAACGAGTCATCCTCTAGCACCACGTCCGACGCTTCGCGCGCCACCTCGGTTCCGCGTTGCCCCATGGCCACCCCGATGTCGGCCTTACGGAGGGCGGGCGCGTCGTTCACACCGTCGCCGGTCATGGCAACGACCGCACCCCGAGCCTGGTGTTGGGCGATCAAGCGGAGCTTCTGTTCGGGATCAACTCGAGCGAAGATCGCGACCTCGGCGGTACTACTGGAGTCGGCGTCCGATTCACCACCGAGCTCTCGGCCTTCGACCACTCGAGCCTCGGGATCGTCGATGACTCCGGTGGCAAGTCCAATTGCGCGAGCGGTGGCGGCTTGGTCCCCCGTTAGCATCACAACTCGGATGCCGGCCCGTTGACACTCGGATACGGCGTCGGCCACACCGGTGCGAGGCGGATCACTCAACGCGACAAGTGCGACCAGGATCAACTCGTGATCGATGGCCTGCTGGGCGTGGTCACCCGAGTTGTCTGCTTCCCGGTAGGCCACCGCAAGAACGCGGGCGCCGGTGGAAGCCAGTTGGGTGTTCCGTTCGAGCCACTCTGCCCGCGAGTCGGCGGTGAGCGGGACCGGGCCGTCGGAACTCTCGAAGCTCGAACTAGCCTCTAGAACCGACTCGGGGGCGCCCTTGACGGCGATCCAGTACGCATGGCCTTTCCGCCCTTCGGC
Source organism: Planctomycetota bacterium (assembly GCA_021776775.1). Taxonomy (GTDB): domain Bacteria; phylum Planctomycetota; class UBA8108; order UBA1146; family JAJFFE01; genus JAJFFE01. The sequence goes on from JAJFFE010000298.1 coordinate 4,415, forward strand.
GTCGGCGGTCTGTTCGTGGACGGTGGCCATTCGACGGCGAACCGCATCGAATGCAATCTCGTGATCGCGGGGACGCTCCTTCTCCAGCGCTTCGGAGGAAAGCCCGTGGCCCGCGGCGGCGCGGACCAACGCGACCTCCAGCGGATCCCCCAGCGCGGTCCCCTCGCTGTCGATCGTCGCGTTGTTGCAGAGCAGTCCGATCTCCAGGGCGAGGCGAGCCCTGCCGTCTTCCACCGCTGTTCCATCGACCAGCTTGACTACACGATCTGCCAGCCACAGTTCTCGAACCGTCATTCGGTTTTCAGTCAGGGTGCCGGTCTTGTCGGTGAAGATCGTGTTCACCGAACCCAGCGATTCCACGGCGGAGAGTCTCCGCACCAAGACACTTCGGCGGGAGAGCTGCCACATGCCGCGAGCGAGCGCGATCGTCGCGACGACCGGAAGACCTTCGGGAATAGCCGCTACTGCGAGGGCGAGCCCGGTTTTGACCAAGCGTAGGAGGGGTTCTCCCCGCAGCAACCCGAGTACGACCGGCAGGATCGCGATCAGTACCGTGATGTAGATGACCCGGGTGCCGAGCCGCTGCAGGCGCAGCTCGAGTGGAGTGACCTCACCTTCGGCCGACTCTACGAGTGCGCCGATCCGGCCGAGTTCGGTGCCGGAACCGGTGCCCACGACGATCGCGGTCATCGATCCCCGGGTGATCGCGGTTCCACTGAACAGCATCGACGTTCGGCTGTCGATCGTCGCTTCAGGCGGGACCGAGCTGGCGCTTTTCGCGACCGGGACCGATTCGCCGGTGAGGAGTGACTCGTCCACCTCGAGTCGCGACGCTTCGATGATGCGCAGGTCAGCGTTGATGACATCGCCGGCTTCTCCGACGACGACATCGCCCCGGACGAGTTCGGCCGAAGGCACCGCCAGTTCTTGGCCGTCGCGATGCACTCGAGTCTGCGTGACGGTCAATCGACGTAGCGCTTCCATCGAGCGTTGGGCGCGTAGCTCGACCACAAAACCGATCGCCGCATTGACGATGAGGACACTTGCGACCGCAGTGCCGTCGAGCCATTCGCCAAACGCATAGGAGACGCCGGCGGCGAGTCCCAGGAGACCGACGATGGGGCTCTTGAACCGCGAGAGCACGATGCGCCAGGCTGGAGTGGCTTCGCGACTACGGAGCTGGTTGGGGCCGTCCGTACGGAGCCGGAGTTGAGCTTCAGCCGACGATAGACCGCCGGGACCCACCTTCAGTTGGGCTTGGATCGTCGCGACGTCGAGACTCCACGGCGGTCCGGCAATCCCGGAGTTGGAGTTCGCGTCTGAGTGTAGGTGGGAGCCTGTCGTCGAGCCGGAGGCCGGAGCGCGACCGTCCGCGCAGGGCGACCCCGTTTCGGAAGAAGCGGCACCGGAACTGTCGCGCTCCCGGGTCACGAAATTGTCCGTGCCGATGGGTGCTTTGCCGACGGGTTTCTGTCCGAACGCTGCCCCTGCCGGGCTTCGGCGGAGACGATTCGCTGGCGCATCGAAAGGACGACGTCGGGGTTGAGCGAAATGCTATCGATGCCGTGCTCGACCAGGAACTCGGCGAACTCCGGATAGTCGCTCGGGGCTTGGCCGCAGATGCCGATCTTCCTGCCCTTAGCGCGAACCCGGTCGATCACGTCACCAATGGCGCGCATGACGGAGGTCTCCCGTTCGTCGAAGAGGTGGGCGATCACTTCGGAGTCCCGGTCGACGCCGAGGATGAGCTGGGTCAGGTCGTTGGATCCGATGGAGAACCCATCGAAGATCTCGCAGAACTCCTCGGCGCAGATCACGTTCGCAGGGATCTCGCACATGACGTAGACCTCGAGTCCGTTCTCGCCGCGTTGCAGTCCCTCTTCTGCCATGACGTCGAGGACGCGGCCTCCTTCCGCGGGTGTCCGACAGAACGGGACCATCACCTTGAGGTTCGAGAGACCCATGGTTTCGCGCACGCGGTGGATCGCCTGGCACTCCAGGCCGAACGCCGGGCGATAGCGGTCGTCGTAGTACCGGCTCGCGCCACGGAAGCCGATCATGGGGTTGCTCTCGACCGGCTCGAACGATTCGCCCCCCAAAAGCTTGGCGTACTCGTTCGTCTTGAAGTCACTCAAGCGAAGAATAACGTCGTTGGGGTGAAACGCCGCGGCGATCATGCCCACTCCCTGCGAGAGTCGATCGATGAAATACTCGGCCTTGTCCGAGTAGCCGTCGGTCTGCGCGAAGATCTCCCTGCGGACTGCGGGATCGGACACTCGTTCCGGTTCGAGCAGAGCCATCGGGTGGATCCCGATGTGGTTGGCCACCACAAACTCTTCGCGAAGAAGTCCGACTCCGTCGTTGGGGATCATCGAGAGGCGGAACGCGAGGTCGGGATTGGCCACGTTCATCTGGACCTTGGTGCGCGGGCTCTGGGTCGAGTCCAGGGTCAGCTCTTTGACTTCGTAGTCGAGCAGCCCCGCGAACACCAACCCGGTTTCTCCTTCGGCGCACGAAACCGTGACCGCGCGGCCGTTCGCGAGTTCGGCGGTTGCGTTCCCGGCGCCGACGACCGCAGGCACTCCGAGCTCGCGGCTCACGATCGCGGCATGGCACGTCCTGCCTCCTTGATCGGTCACGATGGCGGAGGCCTTCTTCATGGTCGGCTCCCAGTCCGGGTCGGTTCGTTGAGCGACCAGCACTTCGCCCTCCTCGAACGTGTGGAGGTCATCGACTCCATCGAGGATACGAACACGACCTCTTCCGATGCGGTCTCCGACCGCTCGACCCGAAACCAGGACCGGGCCCCGTTCCTTCAGCTCGAAGACTTCGAGGGTTTGGGACGATCGCCGCGAGTGCACCGTCTCCGGCCGCGCCTGCACGATGAACAGCTCACCGGTTCGACCATCTTTGGCCCATTCGATATCCATCGGGGTGGGTCGATCGTGGTGGGTCGAGTAGTGACGTTCGATCGCGCATCCCCAAACCGCGAGCTGGAGGATCTCATCGTCGGAGAGTGAGAACTTGACGCGCTCACTGTTATCGACCGGCTCGGGGCGGACCATCCGTCCACCGCCTTCGTCGTAGACGAGCCGAAACTCCTTGCTCCCCAGCTTCTTCGAGACGATGGGTCGATACGGGTCGCCGGGCGGCCCCTGCCCCAACGTGCCCTTGAAGACGACGAACTCGTCGGGGGTGACCGATCCCTGAACGATCGCCTCTCCAAGACCGTACGCCGAGTTGATCAGTACAGCATTCCGGAAGCCACTCTCGGTGTCGATCGTGAACATGACTCCCGAACTCGAGAGGTCTGAACGCACCATCCGTTGCACGCCGACCGAGATGGCGATGGCTTCGTGGGAGAACCCGCGATCGGCTCGATACGAGATGGCGCGATCGGTGAAAAGGGAGGCGTAACAGCGATGGATCGATTGAAGGAGCGCGGTGTCACCTACCACGTTCAGATAAGACTCTTGCTGACCGGCGAAGCTGGCGTCGGGCAAGTCTTCCGCCGTAGCGCTGGAGCGTACTGCAACGTCCATCGCTCCGTGGGCGTCGGGACACTCCGCGCTCAGCGTGCGATACGCCTCGACGACTTCTTTGCAGAGAGTCTCCGGAAGTTCCGTATCGAGAACCGCAGCGCGAACGGCTCGACCTCGCCGTTGGAGATCTTCGATGTTCTGAGTGTCGAGACCGGACAGCATGGTTTCGATCTTGGAACCGAGGCCTGTCTGCTCCAGGAACGTCCGGTACGCGGACGCGGTAGTGGCGAAACCACTGGGCACCGCGACACCGGAACTGGCCAAGCCGCGTCTCAGTTCACCGAGCGACGCGTTCTTTCCCCCGACGTAGGGCAGGTCGCCCAATGAGAGCTCCGAGAACCAAAGAATCCACGACGCTTCACGATTGGGGTCGACCATGACGGCTCCTTGTCGAGCCCACGTTCGCAAACCGAAGACCTAACATGATGTCGGCCGTCCCGCCCACACAACACTCGGTGGTGCCCGCCACCCGAGTCAAAACCGACAATGCACTCTCGAATCTGCGAAACGCACGCCCCCGCGGGCACCGCGGGCCTGGCTTAACCGAAGTCGCCGAATGGCCCTACCGACTTCCCAAATGCCGGTTCCGATCGGGACCTCGGTTTGCGTCGCCGGGTGCTCACCGCCTTTGGGAAGAAGGCAGCATGAAGGGGGACGACGTGCGCCCCCTGATCGACGCAGTACGCCGGAAAATGCCGAAGAGACGGGTCTATTGAAGGGACCAGGTCAATCATGAGTCACGAAGAACTTCGCGCACGTTTGCAGAAGAAGCTCTCTGAGCTGACGAGTCGCGTCGAGAAGGTCGAGGGTGATCTACGGCGAACCCGCAACCCGCTCGAAAAGGATTGGAGCGAGGCCGCGGTCACGCTGCAGAACGACGAAGTGCTCGAGGGTATCGACGAGGAAATCGCCACCGAGATCCAACAACTCCATGCCGCCATTGTGGCCATCGACGAGGGCAAGTACGGAACCTGCGAGGCTTGTCTCAAGCCGATCGCGAACGAACGACTCGAGGCGTTACCCCAAGCGACGCTCTGCATCGACTGCGCTCGGCGCCAGGGGTAATACTCCATAACACGCCATGGACGCCGCAAAGAGCGAACCCCGGTAACTCGTAGCAAGACATCAAGCCTCCCAGCACTGTTTCATGAACGCCAAACCCTCGGCGGCGAGCTTGGATTCATCGTCGAACATTCGGCGCCAGATCTTGGTGGCCGCGGCGAGCGCGGGTAAGCCCTGTCCGAACGCCTCGATGGTGAGGAAGCCGTCGTAGTTGATTCTTTTCAACGCCGCGAAAGTTTCTTTCCATGGCACCAACCCCTGGCCGGGTGTGCTGCGGTCGTTCTCGGAGATATGAACGTGGACCAACGCCTCCGCGCATTCGACGATGGCTTCGGTGACGTCCTTCTCTTCGATGTTGGCGTGGAAGGTGTCGTACATCAGCTGGCAATTCGGGTGGGCGACGTCGCGGACCATGCGGTTGGCGTCGGCACAGCTGTTTAGCAAGTAGACTTCGAATCGGTTCAGAGGCTCGAGTGCTAACGTGACCCCCGCTTCGCGTGCGTGTTCCGACACGTTCTGCAGAACCTCAACCGCGTACTTCCACTCCGTGGCGGTCGGCCCTTTGCCACTGAAGACACCCAACCCAGCGTAGAGCGGACCGGCGAGGATTCGGCTGCCGAGAGCGTGGCAACAGTCGATTGCGCGTTCGAGATGCTCGCGACCAGCACGTCGCGTCTTGAGGTCTCCGCTGATGAGGTTCTGCTCGGGAAGCAGAGCGGTCACGGCGGTTCGCTCCAGCCCCATGCCCTGGAGTTGTTGGCCGAGCGTGGCCCACGGTGCCGGGTCGGTCTCGAAGATCGCGGGTTCGACCGCGTCGAAGCCCATCGCCCCGATCTCTTCGAACAGCGGCAGGAACTTGTCCCCCGTGCACTGGTCCGTCCACAGGTACGAGTTCATTCCGTATTTCATGGTCAGCCCATTCCGGCAACAACACGACTAGAGGCCCGGCCGAAAAGTCAGAGGCACGGTGCGCGGCGGTCTTCGACGGAATCTCACCATTCGTAATCCTCAACGAATCCACCAATTCGCCTGCGAATTCCGAACGGCAATCTCCCGCCGAACTCCACCACTCACCGC
>JAJFFE010000299.1 GCA_021776775.1 Planctomycetota bacterium
GTGGCCGGTCCTGATCACGGCCGGGGTGTTCGCGGCGACACTCTCGTCAGCACTCGGCAGCATGATGGGCGCGCCTCGCATTCTGCAGGCGTTCGCGCGAGACAAGATTTTCGTCTCACTGAGATTCTTCGGCGCCGGCAGCGGGGCGACAAGTGAACCGCGTCGCGCGACGGTGGTCACCTTCGTGATCGCTCAGATCTGCATTGTCTTGGGTGACCTGAACGCCATAGCCCCGATCATTACCATGTTCTTCATGATTACGTACGGGCTGCTCAACCTCGCCACCTTCTACGAGGCGGTCACCAAGAATCCCAGTTACCGTCCTACCTTTCGATACAGCCATTGGGTCACGTCGCTCCTCGGCGCCCTCGGTTGTCTAGCCGTCATGTTCCTGATCAATTGGGTTTGGGCTCTGATCTCGATCGTCTTCATTGGATTGTTGCACTGGTTCATTCGTTCGCGAGAGATCGAATCGCGGTGGGGTGATCTGCAGAGTGGAGTGATCTTCGAACGCTCGCGCAAGGCGCTACTGAAGCTCGAGGAAGAAGCGTACCACCCCAAGAACTGGCGCCCGGTCATCATGGCGTTGAGTGGAACCGGGTGGACGCGATCGCACATTCCGATCTACGGACACTGGCTGACGTCGGGACACGGGATCTTGACCTTGGCGCAAGTGGTAGCGGGAAACATCGCCGATCACGCCGATCGCAGACAGAATTACGAGAAGTTGCTCCGCTCGTTCATCGTGAAAGAACAGCTGCAAGCGTTCCCGGTCGTGACGTGCTACGAAAACTTGTCCGACGGAATCGAAGCGTTGATTCAGTGTCACGGGATTGGGGGGCTACGCCCGAACACAGTGTTGCTCGGTTGGCCGCGCGACGAAGCGAAGGCGGAAGGGTTCGGGTCCAACCTGCGCTTGATCACTCGCTTGAATCGCAGTGTGTTGGCCGCGCGATTCCTAGCCCACCGAGAAGAATCGGAGAAGGAGGATGTGACTGACGTCTCCGAACACTGGACAGTGCCGACGGGGACGATCGACGTCTGGTGGCGTGGCAAGGAGAACGGCGCGCTCATGATGCTGCTGGCCCACATGCTTCAGCAGAACACCGAGTGGCGCAACAACCGCATTCGGGTTCTCCGTGCGGTAGAAAACGTGGCGGCCGAGGAAGAGGTCGAAAAGAGTCTCATCGAACTCGGGACAGCGTCGCGCATTTCGCTGACACCCGAAGTGATCGTGACAGATCGACCAGCCGCCGAGGTCATTCAGCGCGCCTCCGCTGACGCGGCACTCGTCATTCTCGGCTTCCAATCTCCGGAACCCGGAGAGGGGTTGGCGCTCTACCAACGCATGGAGCTTCTCGCCGGGGAGCTTCCGCGAGTCTTGTTCGTGCAAAGCGCCGGAGGTATGGCTCTCGAGTCTTGACCAAGAGAAAGGTCAACTCTCACTATCCCGTATGGCTCCACGTGAAAATGAAACGCCCCGGCCGCTCGAATACGGAGGCCGGGGCGCTTCACGTTACAGATCACCGATCGCGGTGGCGCGACCCTCGGGGGAAAGATCGCGAGCGCGGACGTGAGTTCTGCTTAGCCGTCGATTGCGTCTTGCGCCGCGTCGATGACCTCTTCGGCGGCGTCTTTGGTCTCTTCCGCCGCGTCTTCGATCGTATCCACCGCGTCGTCGAGGTGATCTTGCGCATCGTCGCTCGAACACGCCGTCACGGTCAGGGCCGAAGCGATGAAGAGCGCCGACAGGGCCGACCCGGATCTCTTGGGCAGCCCACGCACGAAGAGGCTGATCACGAACAGCACGAGGAAGATGAAAAAGAGGACTTTGGCGATACCCGCCGCGCTCGCAGAGACCCCGGTGAACCCGAAGACTCCAGCAATAACGGCAATGATGAAGAATCCAATGCTCCAGCGTAGCATGTGTTTCCATTCTGTTCGGCCGCCGCGCATGGCGAGTCAACCGTGGTTATCTAGTCGTTTCGTTCGTGGGAGTCGCCCGGATTCAGTCGACTCGTAGGTGAGTCGGTGGCACACGTCGTACCAAGGTGCTGTCGAGAGGTGAGCCGACCATGAGCGGGCGCAAAAGCGCTGTACGGCAACTTCCGGCCAGATGATCCGGCGACACTCTCTGCAGGATTTGCGGCCGACGGCAATCTCTGCTGCGGGTTCGCGTGGGCTCGCGGCTGACGAGGCTATGCCTGGTCCGTCCCCGGGCGGGGTCGGGAATCGGGTTTACGTTTGTTCGAAGACGTGATAGGACACCGCCGCTTTCCAGGCCCACGCCCAGGGCTGAGTCCTCCCCTCGCTCGTTGTTCGCTTACAGCCGAGCGTCTCCTTGCACACGCCGAAGGCAGTCTCCTTGCACGCAGCTGATGTTTCGCGACCCGTTCCCCATCCGGTGGGCTGGCTGCGTACGAAGACGGAATTACTGGCCGGACTTACGGTCGCGATGGCCCTCGTACCAGAGGCCGTGGCGTTCGCCTTCGTGGCTGGGCTCGAGCCACTCGTCGGTCTGTATGCGGCGTTCATCGTCGGGTTGATCACCGCGTTGTTCGGCGGGCGGCCGGGCATGATCTCCGGCGCCACCGGGGCACTGGCAGTCGTGATCGTTTCGTTGGTCGCCACTCACGGCGTTCAATACCTGTTTGCCACGGTCGTTTTGATGGGCGTCATGCAAGTATTGGCCGGCGTCTTCCATCTGGGGAAGTTCATTCGACTCGTGCCGTATCCGGTGATGCTGGGTTTCGTCAATGGCCTCGCCATCGTGATCCTGCTCGCCCAGTTCGGCCAGTTCAAGATCGCCGACGGCGTCGGGGGGCAAACGTGGTTGCAAGGTCGAGCTCTGCTCATCATGTTGGCCCTGGCGTTCCTCACCATGTTCGTCATCTGGCTTTCAGGGAAGGTGACCAAGGCGGTGCCCGCGCCATTGGTCGGAATCCTGGCCACCAGCGGACTGGTCATCGGACTGGGTCTCGACGTGCGCACGGTGGGGGACATGGCGTCGATCGCCGGTGGTCTGCCGGAGTTCGCGATCCCCGATGTCCCCATGACCTGGGCCACCCTGAAGATCGTCTTCCCGTACGCACTGATCCTTTGCCTGATCGGTTTGATCGAAAGCTTGCTCACCTTGAACTTGGTCGCAGAGATGACCGAGACCCACGGTAAGACGAGCAAGGAGTGCTTGGCACAAGGAGCGGCGAACGTCGTGACCGGGTTCTTCGGCGGCATGGGCGGGTGCGCCATGATTGGTCAAAGCATGATCAACGTGGAATCCGGCGGTCGCGGCCGCCTTTCTGGTGTCTCCGCTGCGTTGTTCCTGCTGATCTTCGTGCTCTTCGCGTCGGATCTTATCGAGATGATTCCACTGGCCGCCTTGGTCGGCGTCATGATGATGGTCGTGATCGGCACGTTCGCTTGGTCGAGCCTCCGCATCATGCACAAGATACCCAAGTCGGACGCCTTCGTGTTGGTGCTCGTCTCCGCCGTCACCGTCATCAGTGACCTTGCGATCGCGGTCGTCGTCGGCGTGATCGTCTCCGCCTTGGTCCTCGCTTGGAAAGCGAGTCAGCGCATCCACTCCCGCGTTCTGGAGTCGAACGAGGGGGCCAAGATCTACCTGCTGGAAGGCGTTCTGTTCTTCGCCTCGGTCGAGAGCTTCGCGGCACTCTTCCGCCCGAAGGACGATCCCGATGAAGTGATCATCGACTTTGCCGAAACGCGCGTCCTCGATCACAGCGGGTTGCAAGCGATCGACAGCTTGGCTGAGAAGTACAAACGCGCCAACAAGTCGCTCCAACTCCGGCACCTGAGCCCGGACTGCAAGGCGCTTCTCAAGAAGGCGGGGAACTTGGTCGCGGTGAGCATCATCGAGGATCCGCACTACGGGGTCGCGGTCGACTACGGCGCACGGTTCGACGACGAAGAGACGTGGTAGCTCCGACCCCACGTTGAAGCGGTCTTTCCAAACTGGCCCGACCCTGCCGACCCCCGACCGAATCGGCAGGGATGGCTTGTTGGACGCACCCCCGGACAAATAAGATGTCTCCCGGTTGCGGGCCGACTCGCGGCGCATCCACCGTTCGTGGACTGGAGATCCGATGAATACCACGTCGTTGTTTTCAGCATTGTCGATCGTCGCCGTGATTCTCGCCGGAGTTGCGCTATACGTGAGCCAGAACCCGTCGGTGCCACCCACCGTGACCAGGGGCGCTGCGCCGGCTGCCAACGCGGCCGCACTCGAGCAGCAGGTGGAGGGCCTCGTGTCCGACGTGGAGTCGCTCCGAGCGCAACTCGCCGACCTAGAGCGAGCGTTAGCGCACGCCGCACCCGCAGGAGAGTCTGCGGCGAAGGAAGTGCCCGCCGACCTTCTGGACTTGCACGGGCTGAAAGAGCCGATCGCGCGTGCCGTCGAAGCGGTGATGGAGAGAAACGGGGTCGACTACGTTCGACGGGCGCAGGCCGAGGCGAAACGGGGCGGGGCTCGAAAGGGCATGACGAACTGGTTTCAATCGCAACAGGATCAGTTGCCGGTGCTTCGCCAGCGTATCGCCGACAAGCTGAACATCGATCGACCGCGCCGCGAACAGGTGACCGAGATCATGGACACCGCGTTTGCCAGCATGGGCACCGCCATCGAACTGCTGAGCGCCGACCCGCCACCTAGCGACGACGAGGCCGACGAATTGATGCGAGAAGTGAAGCAGGGGTTCGGCACCATGGTCGCCGACCTTGACGAAATCCTAGACGGCGAAGAACTGATCCAACTCGGGCAGATTACGCTCGAGACGGAACTGTCCGGATTGGGATCGGCGATTGTGGTCCAAGGCAAACAGGAGCTGGCCGCTCAACAGTCGGGCGGCGGCTAGCAGTCTAGCCGGTGGCCTGCGAACACAGCGACTGAATGACTCCGAGAAGCGCAGTCTTGTCGATGGGTTTGGTCGCGAACTCATCGCACCCGGCGTCGAGGCACTTCCCGCGGTCCGACGCCATGGCGTGGGCAGTCAGCGCGACGACGAAGCCGTGATAGTCCTGCCGACGAAGCTCACGCGTCGCCGAGTACCCGTCGAGTACGGGCATCTGCATGTCCATGAGGACCACGGAGAACGCGTCGCCTTTCGACGCAGCACTGAGCGCCGCGTCGACCGCTTCTTGACCGTTCGCGACGACCGCGACTGTTGCGCCCGCCTTACGAAGAATGTGAGACACAAGCCTCTGGTTGTCCGGGCCGTCCTCGGCAAGCAAGATGGAGAGTCCGTCGAGTGGTGTTCCGGTGATGGCGACCGGTTGACTGAGTCTTTGTCGCCGCGCACGGAGGTCTTCTTGGAGTTGATCGAGCGACAGCTTTGGCACGTCGGTCATTTCTCCGGCGTCGACGGTCGCCGTGAACTTGCTACCGACTCCGAACTCGGATGTCACCTCTAGCGCGCCGCCCAGAATCTCGGTAAGCGAGTTTGCTATTCGAAGACCAAGTCCGGTTCCTCCAAACTGTCGGGTGGTCGATCCGTCGGCTTGATTGAACGGCTTGAACTCGGCGACCTTGCCTCGCTGGTCGGGAGTCATGCCGATCCCCGTATCGACCACTGAGAAACTCATCGCGTCGCCAGGGGGTATAGAGGCAGCGGAGATAGCGTAGTATCGAACCACTACCGTGACCGACCCAGTTTCGGTGAACTTGACAGCGTTCCCGATGAGATTCAGGAGTACTTGGCGTAATCGAGTGGGATCGGAAGAGATCCTTCGGGGGATGGGACCGGAGTACTCGACACCAAGCGATATGCCCTTTCCTTCTGCGCGCTCCCGCATGAGGTGAACGACGTCCTCGACGAGTTCGGCGGGGCTCATAGAGATACGCTCGACGGTCATCTTCCCCGCTTCGATCTTCGACATGTCGAGTATGTCATTGATGATGGCGATTTACGGATGGCTCAGACCGGAGCGCTGGCAGCGCGAAACCCGACCGGGCACTCCTCTACTTCGACAAACGGGGAGTGTCGCATTGACCCTCAACTTTTTGCGTGACCAGCGCTTCGGTTCGTTGTCACGGGCCGCGTACTCTATCTTTCGGCCCAGTCGACTCTTGCTGTGCGGAACGCGAAGAGCAGCACGCGGGCGCAAGAACAGTGTTCCGAGTATGGAAAGCTGTTTGGCGTTGCCAACGAACCCGAGCGTCGTTATCGGGCCACGGGGTTCACTCGGCTCCGTTGAGGGTCTAGCTCAGCTGGCGGGGCCGTGTCGTCCCCTAATTGTCGGCAGATCAGCCGCAGCTGTGCTGACAGGTCAAGCAGTCGGCCGCCGCGCCGCAATCTGGGAACGGAGGCGCGGGGGGAGGCCCGTCGAGGAACCGGTAGTTGAGAATGTAGGTTGCGTCGGTGGCGTCGACCATACTGTCGCCGTCGGCATCGCATGCATCTGGACAAGACGATGGTGGGCCCGAGAGGAACAACTCGCTCAGAAGCCAAACCGCATCCGCGAGGTTGACGATGTGGTCGTCGTTGCAGTCTCCGCGGATGAAGAGAGATTCACAGAGGACCGACACCGTAATCGTGCCCGGGTTCAACCCAGCGGCGGCGAAACTTGCCCCCGACAGCACCACGACGTTCGAAACCGGGGGAGATCCGAGCGTATCGTCGACCGAGATGGTGATGACGTCCGTCACGCCGTCGAAGCTATAGACGGCTTCACACACTGGCGCAGATCCCGGGGAATACTGGATGAAGACACCGCCGAGGAAGTTGTAGACCACACCAACAGTCCAGTCGGCACCGAAGTTCGAGACCCCGAAGAAGCTCGGCCCCGTTCCGCCGTTGATGCCGGCGAGATCGTTCACTGGGACTGGATCAGCGACAGAGACATTCGTTCCTCCCGACGCGCTCCACCCCATTGAGAAGCCTTGGGTGTCGAAGCCGGGTGATCCATAGAACGGCTCGATCGAGAAGCTGACCGTCGCCGAGGCCGTCGACCCGGGCGGGGCCGCGACGTTTTCGTTCGAAGCCAGGTAGAACCAATCGGGATGAAAAGGGGGCGCCACGGTGCAGCAGCTGTCGAGGCCCGCCGGCGGTATCAAAGAGCCGCTCTCGGCGACCACGATGGCGACGGGCGGCGACCCCAGCGTGCCGGAACAGAAGCACAGGTCCGTCGTATCTCCGGAGGCGATGCTACTGACGTCGTACTGCATGACGTTCAATTCGTGGTTCCCCGGGGCGAGGGTGCAGCAACCGAGAAAGTCGATCACGACTGTGACTGTCCAGCCATCCGGAAACGTGTTGATCGTATCGAACGCCGGGGGCCCGCCGCCTGCGCCGACCGTTGCGGTCGCGGCTCCGTCTGCAACGGAGATCAAGCCAATGGCCGCACTGTCGTGGCATACGGCGAGTGCCCATCCCTGGAGAGGTCCACCCGACGAGCTATCCAGGTTGACACTGGCGTTTCCGAAGATGTCACAGCTCAGTGATATCGAGAACTGTGCGTCGACCTTCGCCGAACTCAGCACGAGAACCGCAAGCGACAGTAGCTTCAACGTGGATGGCATTCGTAATCCTTCAAGGTTCAAGCGAGACTTCCGATGGCGAGGTCTACGGACAGCTGCTATTGCAGTCAAACCCTCCGTCACCGCCGCAATCCGGAAACGGCGCCGGCGGAGGCGGACCGTCGAGGAAGCGGTAGTTCAGCGTGTAGGTTGCGTCGGTCGCGTCCACCATGCCGTCATCGTTGGAGTCGCATGCGGCCGGACAGACGGAGGCGGGTCCGGACTGGAACAACTCGTTCAAAGTCCACACGGAATCCGCGATGTTGACGACGCCGTCGTCGTTGCAATCTCCCCGAATGAACGGGCCGAATGAGTCGCCACCAGGAGTGATGGTGCCCGGGCTACCTTCCTCCGCGGCGAAGCTAGCCCCACCAACCACCACTACGTTCGACACTGGCGGAGATCCGAGCGTGTTGTCGACCGAGATGGTGATGGTGTCGTAGTGCGACGAATCGAAGGTGTACTCCGCCTCGACCGCCGGCGCCGACCCGGAGGGATACTGAATGAAGACACCACCGAGGAAGTTGTATACGACGCCGACGGTCCAATCGGAACCGAAGTTGGACGTCCCGAAGAAGCTCGGCCCCGTGCCGCCGTTGAGCGCGGCGAGGTCGTTAACCGCAACCGGATCGCTCACGGTGACGCCGTGCCCCCCTGAAGCGCTCCACCCCATGGAGAAGCCTTGCGTGTCGGAAGCCGGATCAGCGAAGAACGACTCGATCGAGAAGCTGACCGTGGCCGACGATAGGCCGCCGCTTGTGGGGGCGATCTCGTTGGATCCCGAGTAAAGCCAATCGGGGTCGGGAGGCAGCGGCGGTGACACAAAGCAGCATGAGTCGATGCCGTCGGGCGGGATCGAAGCGCCACTCTCCACCACGACGATCGTGACCGCCGGCGATCCCAGCGTGTCCGAACAGAAGCAGACGTCAGCACCAAACGCGGTAACACCGGAAATGTCATAGCTCGCCACGTTGAGTTCGTGAGGTCCCGGGGGCAAGGTGCAACACCCCAGGAAGTCGATGACGACCCCCACGGTCCAACCATCCGGAAACGTGGTGATGGTATCGAACGCCGGTGGCCCTCCTCCAGACCCGACCGTCGCCGTCGAAGCGCCGTCTCCGACACTGTTGAGGCTGAGTTGCGATGGGTCATGGCACACCGCGAGCGACCACCCCTGAACGGGCCCACCGGCGCTGCTGTCCAAATAGACCGAGACATCTCCGAAGGGGTCGCACCCGAGTGAAAGTTGGAACTGACCATGGGCGGTTTGCGACAGGGTTACGATCAATAGACACAGCAAGACGCTTTTGAAGTTCTTCATTCCATTCCCATCGTTTGTCCCGTTCGTCGGCAAGGGCGTCGTGGTCGGCCCACTGATAACGATCATTGCCGGTGGAATATCGCTGGTCGGATAGCCGCCGTTTAGTTTGCACGCTGGTGCGCGTCGAAACAAGCAGCTCATGCTCGGTATGAGAAAGAGGAAACGCCGTTGAGGGTTGGTGTTGCCAGCTATCGAACGCGGTCGTTCACTAGATGTGCGCTGGCCATGGCGACAGCTAGAATTCGCAGCGCCAGTAGTCATTGTCCCCTGCATGGATGGAATTGTCCGGGCCCGCCGGTATGCTGACCTTCAGCCGGGGGAGGCCATTCATGCTCCGTCCGTTCGCGCTTCGTCCTTTTCCAACGAGCGTGAAATCGTGGGGCAAGCAAGCCGGGAGTGATGGTGAGGTCCATGATGAGCAGAGTCGCGATATCCGTGTTGGTGGTGGTGGTGTTGTTGGTGGGGAATCTCTCGGGGCAGGTGTGCAGTCCGGAGTTCTCGAGTGAACTCGTGCCACAAGCCCCGGCTCCGGCAGGTGGGTTCGGCTCCGTTTTGGTTTCGTACAACGACCGTGTCGCGAGTGGCAGCCCGGATGTTGGAACCGGCGTCGTCGAGCTGTTCACCATCGTCGAAGGCGGTGCGACGTTTGACGAAGCGGTCACCACTCCTGGACTCGCGCCGGGTGACCGGTTCGGTGCGTCGATCGCACTGTGGGGCCAGCGTCTGGCAATCGGTGCTCCGGGTACCAACGGCTTTGCCGGAGCCGCCTACGCGGGTTCCGCCGCGGGGTTGCCTCCGACCATTCTCACTCCGTTGGATCCGGGTCCACTGAGTCCTGGTGATGAGTTTGGCTCCTCCGTCTTTTCGTTCTACCTGGGCAGATACGTGGGAGCGCCCGGCGACGACGAAATGGGCACCGACGCCGGAGCGGTATACGAGTTCTCTCAAACGGGACCAACCGCGCCGTGGCTCTTCGTTCAGAAGATATTCGCCAGCGAGCCCGCGCCAGGCGCGCGGTTTGGTCAGACGTTGACGGAATCCGGTTTGATCGGCGCGCCCGGACAAGGGCGTGTGTATACGTTTGCGGGCGACTTCGTCGAAGCGCCGCCCGGAGTGACCAGTTTTGGGTCGAGCGCGTTCATCCACGGGATTCCCGGCAGTGGCGGAGTTGGTCTGGTCGTCGGCGCCCCCGACGCGAACGGCGGGGCGGGTTCAGTGTTCGCCTACTGGGGCTCTTCGCTCGCGACTCTCACCCTCGAGGCAACGATGGACTCCCCAGCCGCCGGCGCCCAGTTCGGACATAGTGTCGTGGGCCAATACGGTGTTGCACTCATCGGGGCCCCGGGTATCGATCGGGCGTACATTTACCGCCGCGACTCGGCGGGTCAGTGGTCGTTGACCGACGAAATCATTCCCGCGTCAAACGGCAGCTTCGGCCAAGCGACCGCGTTCGAAGATGGCCACGTCATGGTGGCGGCTCCCACCCGCGATGGCGTCGAACTCGAAGCGGGGGCGATAGACGTCTTCGACTTCGATCCGTTCGAGTGCAACGCCTTCATGCGAGGCGACGTCAACATGGACGGTGGCATCGACATCGGCGATCCCCTCCTCATCCTGGCGCAACTCCATTGGCCGGGCACGCCGGGACCAACGTGTCGGGACGTCGGCGACGTCAATGACGACGGAGGCTTCGACATCTCCGACGCCGTCGGCCTCCTCAACTACCTGTTCGTCGATTCAACCCCACTGGCAAGTCTGATGACCGGTACCTGCGAAGTCGATTCCACGTTCGACGTCAACGACTGTATCTCGTTCGACGGATGTCCCTAGCCGTCTTCCGGGATAGGGAGGGACAACCATGTGCTTCGGATTGTTTTGAAGCGCGCGTGTGCTAGGAACAGCCGGGCGCCGTTCGAGTATCACGACACCGAGTGGGACGACGAGAGCCGGGGAGATCGCTCCCCGGCTCCTGTCGTCAACGCTCAATGGCTCCCGATTCTCGAACGCGATGGAGACTCACCGCATTCGGCCGCAAAGCCACTAGTCGTGATGGGTCGAGTCACTGCGTGCCAGCGATTCGGTCAAGCGTCTCGAACGCGAAGTCGGTCTTGTCCTTGAAGTCGCCGTACGGAATTTTCTTGTAGAAGCCGAGCGCCTCGTCTGACAACGCTTCGCCCGCGCCGATGGCGACGAGCAGCCCCGCTCCAACTTCGGCCGCGGCCATCAGCACCTGCCCGTTCTGACCATGAAGCCAAGCTTGTCCCCCGACAACTTCACAGACATGCCGAGTCACTCCCCAGGTTCGATCCCCTTGTGCCGAGACGAGTTCGGTCTCCTCTTTGGAACGCTCCCCGAAACTCAGTCCATACGGCTCGAGGACCTGGTTCGCCGTCGATCGATAGTTCCGGGAGTCGTCGACAACCACGAGTTTCCCTCCGCCCTTCAGGAACTCGTCAATTTTCTGGAGAGTCGAAACCGGGAAGCCGCGGTCTGGCGAGACCAGAACGACAGTCTGACTCGTGAGCGCGTCGGAGAAGCGCTTGCTGAACCGCGGAATCAAACCGGTTCGCTGGGCCAGAGTGAAGAACGTGCTGTAGGAGTGCTCGTTCACTTGCTTAGGGAACGTCGGATAGTGATCGAGACTGTCCTCGGTGAAGCGTCCGCAGTACTCCAGGTCGAATGCGATCTCACGGAGTGAACCGTCGTGTTCCGGCAGTCGGAAGTTCCGCTGGTTCATGGACTCCACAACGACGAGCCCTGAAACCGAACCGATCAGAACCGCGGTCAAGATTAGGAGTGGGGGAAGGCGGAGTTCTGTTTGGCGAGTTACAAGAAGAACTAGAACGCCCGCGAGGGCCCCGAGCGCAAGAAGAAGCCACTGGACGTAACCGTAGACGTTGTCCCGACCGGTCCACTCGATGAAGCCTAGTATCATCTCCGGGCGGCCTTCGAGGAAGACGCAGAAGCTTGACAGCATTGTGCTGTCGGCGAAGACCGACACTCGTCCTGAACCGTACGGCATCGCGACGGCTTGGTGGAATCGCCCGAAGCGGTGGGGGTTCTCGAGCACGTAGTGATTCTCGGGGAAAAAAGTTCCCGCAGAGTAGTCAGCCATAGCGGAGCGAAGGTTGAACCCATCGATGACGCTCCGTGCGAAGAACGGCGCTCGTATGGTACAGGACGACTGGAATCGAATTTTGTCGGTGGAGCTGCAGATCGGGTGGGGTCCGATGGATGGCGCTACCCAGCGTGAGTTTCCACCCTTTGCCAGTTCGTATGCCGAGTCGTACTGCATCTCAATGTCGAAGGGCCGAAGGATCTCGTTACAGAAGCCACTGGACCCGAAGACGTTCGTGTGATCCCCGATGATCCACAGCCCGCCGCCGGCTTCGACGTACTCTTCGATGACAGCGATCTCATCAGCGGTGTAGGGCTCAGTCGGCGTCTTGACGATCAGGAGGTCGTACTCGGAGAGACGTTCCAAGGTCAGTGTCTGGTGGTTCTGCTCGATTTCGTAATACCCCGCCAGGAAGTCCACGAAGCTCTTCAAGTTGTAAACGCTCTTCGCACCAAACGTCTCGCGATCGAGGGTCTCGTTGGTCCACTCCCAGTCGCTGTGGTTCTCGTCGATGAGTACGCGACGGGGTGGGGTTCCGCCTGGATCATGGAATCCATACGACGCGGTGATCATCCCTGCCGCCAGCACGACGAGTCCAAAGGATCGAGCGTACCGGTGCCACGGCTCTGCTTCGGGCTCCGATTCCGGGAAGATATTGAGAGGCCGGTCGGAGACGGGAAGCACTGTCGCGATCAGTGGTGCGAGGGGGAGGAGCCACAGAAGGTTCAAGTAGGGATCGATGAACGGCCGTGGATCGTCGGCCAGCACGAACATGACGGAAAGCGTCAGGAACCGGAGACCCGTAAACGTCAAGAGTGTCATCGCAACCGCTGCGACTCTTTTCGGACTGAGCCGGTTCGCTCCCGACAGTGCGAGAGTCAGAACAGAAATCGCACACAACGGAGTGAGCGCAAGTGTTTCCCAGTTGACGAGAATCTCGTGGGGGCGGCGTCCGTTCGTGATGATGATCATCGCATCGGTGTACGTCACGCTGGGAAACATGCTGTCCAAGAGCTGCGCGAACGCCGCTGCCAGGGACGGGAACTCCCAGTGCTGCATTCCAGCCCGTTCCAAGAGCATGACTACCGGCGTTAGCGCCAGAAAGACAACAGAAACCACCAATGGGCCACTGAGCCTCGCTTTCCATGTTGGCCATCGATCCAAGAGGACCGCGGCCACGGCGGGAAGCGCTACGAGTGTCAGCGTGTATTGAAAGCTCTCGGGGAGCATCAGCCCCGTCACACAGAGTGTTGCAGCGAACGCGATGAGTTGGCCTCGTGAGGTTGTCGACGACACGCTGCCGCCTTCCGGCTGCTTCCAGCGAGCCGCGAACAGGTACGCGAGGCCGAGCAGAGCGAAGGCGAGCATGGGCTGAGGGGTCGACAGATCGTGCCTGAGGACCGTCCACGCCAAGACTACGCAGAGTAGGGAGTAGATGGGATGAGACATGACTTAAACCTCATTCAGGAAGGCACGGAGGAACTCGATGTTCGGCATGCTGAGTTTGACCGGTAGGGGGTTGCGGACCGTCCCGCCGTTGTTCTCGATGCAGCGACCCTGAAGGAAATGCGAGTCGCCAATGACCAATACTTGGCCTGAACCGAGGGGGACGCGTGCCGCCACCGTTTGACCGTGGAGCCTGGATAAGGGAACCGCGTCTTCTCGATCGAGATCGAGCGGCCACGCTTCGTGAAAGAGCAGTTCGTCCGGTTTTCGTCGTCTGAGCGACGAACCGAGTGGCACATTCTTGACTCTGACGCCAAGACGGCCGAGCAAGCTCTCGCACCCCGACCTCTCTTCCCAGCCCGTTGCGACGATGAGCGAACCGCCTTGCTCGACGAACTCGATAAGCCGCGCCTCGGTTTGCGTTGCGATCGGCGTGACGGGGGACGAAAGAACGATCACCCCGGCGTGGTCGATCAGTGAGTCGAGGTCTTCCTCGAGTGCGATTGGAACCAGACCATTCCTCATGAGGTTGTACGCAATTCCGTCGTACGACTCAGGTCTCGACGAATCTGCGCTCAGTCGCTCTCCATGAGAGAGATCAATAATGGCGAGCTTGCTCTTAGTATCATCGTGAATGGGAGTTCTCTCCGGAATCGAAACGCGCGCGATGCCGTAGCTGCACAAGTGAAAGAGAACAACGATCAATCCGGCCTGGATCAGTGGCTTCGGGCTTCCGTGGCGAAGGGCAAGGGCAAGAAGCGCGAGCAAGCCGAGGAGGAAGAGGGCCGTACCGAATGCCGGTGATACTCGCCACTCCATTGGGGTCGCGGCGTAGGAGAAGACGTTCGTGACGTACTTCCAACTTTCGAGAACGGGTCGATTTTGAAAACTGGTCGTGTCGCCGTAGACAATCACACGCCCGTCGCCCCATGTTGTCGTTGCGGCCAACAACAAGTCGCCAAACTTCTCGTCTGGGTTTTGCCTACGGTCGCCGAGCTTGTTCTTGGCAATGTTTTCTTCCACGCCGTAATCCGCGTACCCAGCGGTCCCGATGATGAGTGGTCGCACGTGCGGTGCGATCTCGAGAGTCGCGCCGACCCAGTGGTAGACCTGGTGCGCGAAGTGGGGTATCCGCGGAATGTGACCCGGCGTGAAGTGCAAGGACGAGCTCCAGCCCATCACCAGCGGCTGGGCTGTATCGAAGTTGAAGCGAATGCCGGTGGGTTCGAGGAGAACGTTGAACGGGTCTTCACCCTCGTATCGCGTGTGATCTCCGAGCACGAGAAGGCATCCGCCACCTGTCACGTAGCGCTCGACTGCGTCAAGTTCAACGTCCGTGTACGACTCTCGCATGTTGATCATGGCGAGGACGTTGACGTCGCGGAGAGACTCGTCGCTGAGGCCTCCGATGGTCACGTCGAAGCCGTTGAGTCGGAGTTGGTCCGGGAGCATTCCGAACATACCCTGGCTTCGCTTGCCGAACTTCTCAAAGGTCGGGCGATCCCAGTCGAAGCGTCCCTTGTTGTAGAAGTGGACATGGTTACCGGGACTCCCCGTCGGTACGAAGACCATCAGGCAAGCCGCTCCGACAACTAGGGTGGCTAGGGATAGCGTCACGGGCCAACGGGGCGCGTGGGTTGGGATCGCGTCCGAGACGTCGGGCTGCGAAGCCTCCTCGCTGACTCGAGGTCGCACTGTCCAGACGACAGCGAGCAAGACACTGATAGCGTGTAGCACCTGCCAGTAGTTTCGCATGTGATTCGCGTCGCTGATCACAACCCGCGAGTTGAAGAGGTACATCTCCAAGACTTGCACGATGGACCGCGGAAGTAGCTCGGTTGCGGTTACCTCGAAGTGTTCGACACTCCAGTGAAACAGAAGCGACGCCGCTACGATTGCGAGAAGAGAGGCCACAATGGATCGGGGCCGAATTCTCGGTCCTGTAATGAGGGAGGCAAGGAGGTAGCTTACGGCGAATAGGATTGCGGGCAGGCCGAGCGGAGTCGGACCGAGGACGTGAGTCTCTCCGAGTACGCTTCCAAGCAGAGAGGAGTAGACCGATGCAGACCACTCCATGGCTTGATAGAGGTATGGGCTATGAACGACCCCTAGGCTCATGATCCCGAACAAACTCAACGAGATGAGCAATCGATTCGCGAGTGTGCCCGCGCTCGATCGTGGATCGAGTTTCCTGGGGACGACGAACACAGTGCCAATGACGGCCATGGTCGATGCCCAAAGGGGTATCAACAGCGTAGCCGCGGCAACAAGTGGAAGCGCTGCGCTGAGCCACAGAGGGTGATTCTTCGTGTTCCGGAGCGTGATCAACATTGCGAACAAAAAGAACGCCGAGCCGCAGATGCGATTGACAGGGTTTGCTAGTTCGCCGATCTGCTCCGTGAAGAAGAGTAGAGAAACACCGAAAAACAGGGAACTGATCCACGTCATTATTCTTCTCCAGCAGGTTGCGGGTAAAGGGTGAGACTCGAATTGCTCCGAACCCCACCCAATGGCTGCGATCCGTTTGGTCACACGTCAGCGAGTGCCGACCGCGTGGACCTCTTGATCTCAGCTACGCTTGCGTAGGCCCAAGCCGAGCCCCAGAACCGCCAAGCACGCAAGCGGCGTCGGCAAGTTGCCGCCAGATTCGGTGGGTACCGAACGCTCGCTCACGCTTCCTTGCTTGGACGCCAACGGGGCGCAGTAATCATCCGTCGTTGCATCGGCGCAATCCGGGTTACACGCTGCCTCGGTGACATTGCAGACGGAGTCCGTTGAATTGCACTCCGGTTCGGTCAATGCGCACGCGGAGCCGTCCGTCCAACCACACTCGTGATTCGTGATATCACACTCTTCGTTGGTCGCATGACAGGCTGCGTCGGTCTCGTAGCAGAAGAAGTCGGTCAGGGTGCACTGATGCTCCGTGAAGTAACATTCTGCATCCGTGGCGTTACACTCTCGATCCGTCGAGACACAGAGCGCGTTCGTCACGTCGCAGTACTTGTCCGTCTCGAAGCACTCGGCATCCGTGTAGTTCTCGTCGATACGGAACGTACAGTAGTCGGTGAGAGCCTCTTCCTCGGCGTCGTCGGCGGCGCTTGCCGGCGCCGAAGCGCGAAGTTGAGAGTCCATCGACTCGACGGCCTGTTCCAGTGACGCCGAGTAGAGGGGCGAAACGACCGACACGGTCGGTTCAGCCCTCAGAGTCACTGTGAAACAACACAGCACGGGAATGGCCAAGAGCCATCCGAGCTGAAGACGTTGGGCGTAATGCATGTGCACACGCTCCTTTCGAAGAATGGTGCAGACGACGCCACTTGCGCTCCGTCGCACAGGACGAGCGTCCGCTTCAGTAGCAGTGGGAATTGCTAGCCGGCAGCGCATCCGTAGAGGGGCCCGTCGGCCTCAACCTACGAATGCGTTGATCCACCGATGTGCGTCGTTCCCGCAGTGTGGCGTTTCAAGTTGTGTGGAGTTCTTTGAGAGCGAGCGGCGTCGAGTAGGAATGGCGAAGTCGCCCAGAGCGACAACGGAGTACGTGGGTGACTCGCTAGCTCACGACTGAGTGAATCGTCGGCGAAAAATTTCAACGGTGGTCGAGTCGACCGCCTTGCTCTGACGATCGGCGGCAACCTGTCGCACTCACTCGTGGCTCGAATGTTGAGCGTGCGCACACAACGTCAAATGCGAGCGCTTGTGCCACGACGCCGTCACCTCTGCAGACGGCTAGGTCGGCCGGCACTACCTGCTCGAGCCACCAACACGGCGACACGCGAAACGAAACGGATCGGCTGAGTCGTCACGGCGGAGTGCTATAACTAAGAATAATTGTCTCTTCTCCCGTCGAAAGATTTCACGATGAATCACCGCGTAGCACTGGCCGGTTTGTTGTTCCTCTTCTTGGGTTGTCCGGTCCCCGTCGCCGGTCAGTGTCTCTTCGAAACCCACCTGTTCCAAGGCGCCTTTATCGATTGGGGTCATACCCATGGCACTGCCGTTGCCATTGAAGGTGATGTCGCCCTCGTGACGCGGTCGGTCGTCACCATCGAAGATCCGAGCACGGGGGTGGTCTATGTCTACCGGCGAGGATCCGACGGGAGCTGGACAGGAGACGCTCTTCTCAGCTTCCCCCCGATGCCGAGTTACAACGCCTTCGGGGAATCGCTCGTCGTCCGAGGCGATACGATCTTCGTGGGAGATCCTCGAGGATGCGTTATCACCGGTCCCGGTTGTTCACATGTCGGAGCGATCCATGTGTACAGCTTCGATGGCAGCACGTGGAATCTCGATCAGCGGATGACACCGAGCGAAGGCGGTAACGGTCTGGGGTTCGGTCGGTCGGTCGCCATCGATGGGGATCGGATGGTGGTCGGAGTGAACGGCCAGGGGCAGATGAAGGTGTATGTACTTCACTACGATGGCGATCAGTGGAACGAGGAGCAGATCCTCGAGGCTCCGATCTCCGATCCTGTCCAGCTGTACGGGCGAGCGGTGGACATCTCAGAGGACCGGGTCATCGTCGGTGGCTTGCAGGCTAGCTCGTCGACCCTCTTCACCGGCGTCGTGTTCATCTATCAGCGTGATCCTGCAACAGGCTTCTGGGACGTCGAGGAAGTCCTGACCCCGCCCGACACCACCGAGCAGATTCGTTTCGGAAGCAGTGTCGCGCTGGGGCCGAATGTCGCTCTCATCGGGGCGGAGAGAGATGGCACTGCGGGCGATCACGCCGGGGCCGCCTACCTGTTCGAGTTTGACGATGCCGCATGGACGATGAGTGACAAGTGGGTCCCGGACAACCTCCAGCCGTGGGATGCATTCGGAGATAGCGTGAAGATCGACGGCGACAACTACCTCGTCGCGGCACCGAGCAACTGGACCGACTCCACGACGGGCGGTGCCGTCTACTGGTACCGACGGATGGACGAAAACTGGGTCGAGTCTCGGATTCGGCCGACGGAGCTGGCGGACGGCTACGCATTCGGCTCGTGCATCGATATCCGAGACTCCCAGGTGATCGTAGGGGCGCCCGGCGTGCCGTCGGAACCGGGAGACGGGTTCGGGGCTGCCTACGTGTTCCAACTTGAAGACGGCTTCATTCGTGGCGACTGCAACATGGATGCGCACGTCGATATCGCCGACGGGATCTGGTTGATCTGGGAGCTTTTCCTACAGGGGAGCCATTCACCCTGCCCGGATGCCTGTGACGTGGATGACGATGGTGTGCTGACCGCCGGCGATGCGATCCAGATCTTCCAGTACTCCATCGGTGCGGGAAGTGGAGCTCCTCCGGCCTATCCGTTCCCGAATCCCGGTTTGGATCTCACGAGCGACGCACTGCATTGCCCGTCCGCCGTCGTCGACTGTCCGTGATCGACGGGCTGTGTGCCGAGCGCTTGTGAGCCTCGGTCTACGTGACATCCATCGGAGAGTCAGTCGTCCGGCCGACTTCACCCGACGAGTGGCCCGTGGAATCAGTCCAACCTTGGTCTTCGAACAAGTCGGGAACTGGAAAAGACTTGGCGCGCGTGTGGCGGCCCGAGGAACCGTTCGATTTTGGACACATTTTAGAGTCTTCACCTACAAGCCACTTCGTGTGGGGCGCAGTCTGTTTGCCCGTTTCGAACTCTAGCGAAGGGGTGGTTGTATGAAGTACTCCACGGTGTTGCTCGCTATGGTCGTGTCGACGATCTTCACGGCTCTCGTCTTGGCCGAGGAGGGGGCGACGATGACGTCGACCCTCGTCATCCGGTTCGATAACGACGCCCGGGTGCGTCTGGATGATTCCGGCCAATTCACGTCTACCTACGGAGCTCTCGATTCGCTGCGAGGGTGGATCGAATCACGCGGGGCCGCGGTGTCTCGCCTCTTCGAGCGAATCTCCGACGAGCGGTTAGAGGAGCTTCGGGAGTTGGCGGGATCGCGCAGTGGCCGAGTTCAGCCGGACTTTGCCGGGACGTACAAGCTCGTCTTCTCGGAATCCCGGACTCATACGAACTGGCGTCCGGTCATGGAAACACTACGACAGTTTCCCCACGTTCGATTCGTCGAGCATTGGTCCGGCGATAGCACGACTCCTCCGCAGACGAGTACGACTCCGCTGTCCGCGCCGTGGCAAGCGGACGAGACCGGTCGACTCCGTGTCGAGTGGGCGCGTGACGTCATGGGTGTCAACGGCGAAGGCGCGAAAGTGTGGGTCCTCGAAAGCGCATGGGCCCCGGTACACGAAGACCTCGCGCTCGACGATACCGACTGGGTTCACCCGTACTACACGTCGTCGCAGATCGACGACTTGGACATCTACCACGGAACCGCAACCCTTGGGGTTTTGGCAGCCACCGACAATGGACTCGGCTACACCGGGATCGTTCCCGCGGCTGAGATCGTGGGGTACTCGAACGTTGCCGACCCGGCCGAGGAAGGCAATCAAGGGTGGGGCACGATTATCATGGATATCATCGAGAGGTCAGGAGGTGTCGGCAACGGAGCGGTGATCCTGATCGAGGCACAATCACCGATTTTCACTCCGGTCGAGACCTACTACTCCATTGTGTTCGACGCGATTCGTTGTGCAAC
The DNA here is from genome assembly GCA_021776775.1 of Planctomycetota bacterium. Taxonomy (GTDB): domain Bacteria; phylum Planctomycetota; class UBA8108; order UBA1146; family JAJFFE01; genus JAJFFE01. The sequence continues at coordinate 19,990 of JAJFFE010000299.1, forward strand.
CGACATGGGGTTTATCATTGTAGAGCCGTCAGGCAACGGAAACGACGATCTCGACGACGAAGTACTGTTTGCTGACTGGTACGCAGAGGCCGACGATTCAAGCGGGGCGATCATGGTTGCTGGGAGCAACACAAACCACGCTCACAGAGTCGGCTGTTTTGGAGACCGAGTCGATCTCCACTGCACCGTTTCGGGGGATACGATTCGAACACTGAGCTACAGCTGCTGTCCGTTGCAGCCGTGCGTGAGCGGAGCCGGAACGACCATCTGTTTTGACTCGTTGCCGGAGCGGAGCTATCACGACGATACTGGGACGGGCGGTTTCACCGGTACCAGCGGCGCCTCCGCCGCCGTCGCCGGAGCGATCGCGTCGATCCAGTCCTATCGCTGGTCGCAGGGGCTGCCGCCACTGCACGCCGACCAAATGCGCAGCCTGCTCACCTTGACGGGCACCCCGCAAAATTCGTGGGACGCCCTGACCAAACCGATCGGACCGATGCCAGACCTCGAGAAGGCGATCGAAGCGATCGGTACCGAGTTCATTCGGGGAGATTGCAACGGAGACGGCGTCGTCAACATCGGTGATCCGACCAGGATCATGAACATCCTGTTCGGAGTCGACTCGACCGACTGCGAAGACAGTTGCAACGCCAACGGCGACTCCGCCTTCGACATCGCAGACAGTCTCTACATTCTGAGTTGGCTCTTCCACAGCACCGCGCCCCCGGCCGCCCCGTGGCCAAACTGCGGAATCGACCTCAACGTCGATGCACTCTGGTGCCTCACTCACGCCGGTTGTCCCTGAGCGCACGGCGGCGTAACAACCAAGGCAATCGACTGAGCAGGGCGGGCGGGACTCGGTGGAGTGCCGCTCGCGTTGGTGTCTGTCGCTCGACGACAAGACCGATTGCTCAGAGCCCGCAGGGTCTCAAGCTACCGCGCGAGCTTCGATGATGTTGTCGTAGTGGAGGACTCGGTCCTCGGGGAGTTCAATCACGACCTCGAGCACCCACGTCAACACGGGGCGTTCGAGATAAGAAAGTTTGGTCGGGCAGAGAGGATTCGAACCTCCGACCCCCACACCCCCAGCGTGGTAAATGCCTTGTTGTAACCATCGGCGCATCGTGCAGATGTGCCCAAGAGGCTTGCAATTAGGTCCCCAGTGTCCATATTGGTCCTGCCAGGTCCGAAGCATAGTCGCTGTCCACTCTTTGTCCAGTCGTCGGGAGCACCACATTGAAAAGGTACGGCGCGCCGGTTCGAAGACCGAACTCGAAGTATTACAGTTGTCGAATCTACTGTCCGGAGACAGGCGCTGTGACGCGTCGATCGACGAAGGCCACTAATCTCCGGGACGCGAAGACAGTCGTCGAGAGCTGGCGTTCGCAAGAAACGAAACGTACCACCGACCCTGTCGCCGCCGAGAAGGAGGAAACTGAGCGCAGGGCAACGGCGCGTACTTTCTGGCAAGCCTGCAAGGAGTGGCTCGCCACGAAAGATGGCGTGGTCTCCGATAAGTACTTCGAGGTTCTCGAGCAGCGCGCAGACGCGTTTTGGAAGGCGAAGCTCGGGTCCAAGTCGCTCGGCTCCATCGACGCCGGCGTTCTCCGTGCTTACCTCAAGAAACGTAAGACCGGGACGCTCGACCCGACGAACAAGGAGCCACGACCGGTTTCTGTGACCACCGTCAACGATGACCTCAAGGCGCTCCGGCTCTTCTTCAAGTTCTGCATCCGGTCGGGTTGGCTCATGAAGAACCCTGCCACCGAGGTCGACCCGCTGCGCGGGACACCGAAGCGGAAGGGGCGATACCTAACGCCAGAAGAGGAAGCAAGACTTCTTCGAGCATGCAGTGTGAGCGATCCGCAGACCGTGAAAGCGAAACGCAATACGGGCGGAAGGGCGGGGGGCTCGTCGACGACAAAGAAGAAGTCCTTCAAGCAGCGCGCCCACGTGCCGCCGTACTTGGCCCCGCTCGTCCGCGTCGGTCTGTACACCGGCTTCCGCCGTCGGACGTTGCTGAGCCTGGAGTGGCGTCACATCGACTTGAAGGAGAGGCGTTGGCGGGTCCCAGCTGAGATAGTGAAGACGTCCGAGGATCTGGACATCCCAGCGCTCGACGAGGCCGTGGAGGCTCTCGTGGAACATCGGGAGAAGCTGGGCAAGGATGACGACGCCACGAAGCGCCTTCGACCGAAGTCGCTCATTTTCGGACTCGATCCGGACTCGGACATCAAGCGGAGCTTTCGGTCCGCGGTCAAGCGAGCCAAGCTCGACGGCTTGAGCTTCCACGATCTTCGACGAAGCTTCACGAACATGCTTCGGAGACGGGGCGTTCCCATTGACGTGGCTATGGCACTGTCGGGTCACCGCAACTTGGAGGTGCTAATGCAGTCCTACCGTGACGTTGGGTTTGACGAAGCGCGCAAAGCCCTCGATGGGATTGACTCCAGATCGAAAGCGGGCACATAAGAGGATGACGCCGCCGGGTAGCTCCCGACGGTTGCCGGTGGATCTTGAATCACGTTCTTCCGTTTCGTGATTCGAGACCACCGGCCATTTTGAAACGGAAGACGTATGGTCAAGAAGAAGCGCCAGGTGGAGGACTATTCTCAGGCGGGCTGGGAGTCGATCGCCCAAGAGGCACGGACTGCGATCGCGGAACTCATCTACGATGGCAAGGTGGACCCGTTCTGCAAGAAACTTTCACCGTCGTTTGATGGCTTCACGCTAACGCCGCACGAGAAGACCGTGGTGCTTGGCTATTTGAAGGTTCCCGGTGTCGTCAGCGTCGCATGGCCTCGCCGCATCGCTCGCTACGAGTTCGAGCGCCGACGTCTAATGGGCGAGCTAGTACTCGAGGCTGCAGGCTATGAAGTAATCGATGAGTCAGCCTTTGCGTACCAGCGGCCAGGCGCGTACGGACTCGTTGAGTACACCCATGATTCCGACCCATCGCCAGTGATGGCCATCCTCCGTGGCGAGGGGGGGTACCTCGCGAAGCTCGGCGCTTTGGACAGAGACAGTGTCGACCTGTTTCCCAAGCCCAATACTGGAATCCGTCCACACGGTCGCCTCTGCGAGTACCTGTTTGAGTGGCGAGCGCTTTATGCGCTTGCGAGCGAGCGCGAGCCACTTGTTGAAGTCGATTGCCGTGGATCGCTGCAAGAGATCCTGTGCGTCGTGGGTGCGGTCACGGAGTATGATGGTTCGCCGATTCCGACCGACAAAGTGATCTTCCCTGACCGCGCGCGGTGGTATCTAACCGGTCTGATCAGAGAGGTCGGATTTGAGGAAGTTGACGGGGTGCGTGCGCAGTCTCGCGGCGAAACTGAAATGGATGTTCATCTTGAAGACGGAACGATCATCAAGGAGCCGATCCCAAGTACTCGGGATTGGGCGCCGGTCGAAAGCCTCCATGGGTACACCGTCGAGACCCTAGCGAAGGTCGAGGATCAGACCCCGGGTAACATCAGGAAACGCTTGCAAAAACTGGCGCTTGACGCGATCAAGCGCGACGTGGTCATCAACGCTTCGGTTAAGAAACTAACAAGGAAGCGATGGTGGGCGACGAATCCTCTGCGCATCGCCAACCTAGGTAGTTAGTGCCCTCAAGACTCCGCGCTATCTCGGTTAAATCTCGCGCTCTATTTGCGCAAAGCATCCAATATCCAAGACTTCTGCCGGGCGCGAGATATGACCGAGATAGCGTTTTCGAAAGAGGCACGCGTTGAGTCTACGGTGTCTCCCGTTGTCAGCCGAACGACGGAAGGAGCCGATCATGGCTACGAAGCAACGTGGAAAGCGTACTGCCAGCGGACAATCGTCCGCGGACCCGGTCCGCACGAGGGAGCGCCGAGACGCGCCGTCCCTGGAGGTCGCGAAGCGACTGGTAGGGACCAAAGCGGCGGCAGGACTCGAGGGTGTCTCCGAGCAAACGCTCTACAAGAGATTGCAGCGAAACCAATCCCTCGTCCAGCCGTACAGAATTCGCGTCGGCCAGCGGTGGCGTCTCCGATGGGATCCCATCGAAATCTGCGAAGCAATGGGAGGTGGCGAGTGAACGCTTCCACCATTGCTACACCCTCCTTCGTCAGCCCCGCCAAACTCCTGGAGGGTGACACGTGGAAATCGATCTCCGCATGGAACCATGAGTCTTGGCGGGAACGGTATCACCTCGCTAGCGAGCCCCCCCCGAGCCCGGTGGTCGGAGCCACCGTGCGCATAACGTTCTTCGGTGCGCGGCCCAGGATCTCCGAGTCGTGGTGGGTGAAGGTCCAGTCCATTGACGAAAGCAGCTTCGATGGCGAACTGATTCGCGCCCGGGACCGAGGCATCGAGCTGACCGCGGGTGCGCGCGTTCGTTTCTCGCGGCACCACATTGCCGAAATCGAGGCGGTCTGTCCCACGAGGAAGTCCGTCGCGCCTGAGTGGGCGACCGTCCTGGAACTTGCCTGGCCAGCGACCGAGAGGAAGGTCAAACAACGGTTCAGGGAGATCTCGCTCGAGTATCAATTCGACGAGCGTGGCGGTTCGGCGGAGTCTCGGAAGATTGAGGCAGCCTACAGCGAAGCGTTGACGCACTTCGCCGCGGAAGAAGGGAGGTTGCTGTGAACGGATCCTCCCTCTCCCATGCGAGGCTATTGGACACTTTGGAGTCTACTCGTCGCGCGGAGCCATGGCGAATCCTGTTCTACGCGACCCACGGTTTCGGCAAGTCGACGGCCGCCTCAACCCCTACCCTTGGTCCTGTGTTCGTTGATCTGGAGGACGGACTTGCCACGATCGACGCGCAACGGTTTCCCGCTTGCGAGTCGACTCGCAATCTCTCGGACATAGTGGATGCACTGCGGAGCGAGAAGCACGAGTTCCGAACGCTTGCCGTCGACTCGGTGACTGCACTCGAGCGCGTGGTCTTCGACGAGACGGCGCGGAGGAATGGCGAGAAGACCGTCGCGGAGGTGTCCTACGGACGAGGCTACGTCGAGGCGGCGAACACGATCTCGGCGATCCTGACACACCTGGACGTGCTCCGCCGAGACCGCGGGATGAACATCATTCTCCTCGGGCACGCCATGATCGAGACCTTCGCCGACCCCTTGGTCGAGACGTTTGATCGGCATGTGCCGCGGCTGCACTCGAAAGTCCGGCCGGTAGTCACCGAGTGGACCGACGCCGTTCTGTTCGGATCTCAACGAGTCGCCATCACGGAGACGGACCAAGGTTTCTCGAAGAAGCGTCGCCGCGGCGTCGGTGCGGGCGACCGCGTGATCTACACCGAGGAACGCCCAGCCTTCGTTGCGAAGAACCGATTCGGGCTCCCTCCCGAGATCTCGATTCGCAGCGATAGCGAAAACCCCAACGAGCCGTGGTCCGCCTTCTGGACCAACATCGATCGACACACCCCAAGACCGAACGGAAGAGACAATGGCTGATTTGACTACATACTTCGGTGGCGGTGGCTTGAACGATAACAACACGCCCAAGTCCGACTTCGACGCTGTACCACCTGATACCTACGAAACGACGATCATAGGCGCAATGGTCGAGACGAAGGAGAAAGGTGAGGGGGTCAATGTCGACTTTGCGGTGCAGAACGGCGAGCACGACGGTAGGCACGTCTTCGAACTCTTCTGGCTTTCTCACAAGAATCCGAAGGCCGCTGACATTGGACAGTCTCAACTCTCGAAGCTGCGAGTTGCGGTTGGCATTGCCGACCTCAGGACTACCGACCAACTCATCGGTAAGTCATTGAGAATCGTGACGGTTCTCGACAAGGAAGGGTACACGAGAATCAAGCGCTTTCTGCCACTGGACGACGACGTGAGCGGCAACGACGGGTACGAGAGTAGGCCCTACGCCTCATGATCATCAAGCCGCGCGAATACCAGCGCGCGGCGGTTCGAGCGACATGGGACTTCGCCAAGGAGCACGGTGGTCGGAAGAACCCGGCCATCGTGCTACCCACCGGCACCGGGAAGAGCGTCGTCGTTGCGATGTTGTGTGCCGACGTTTCCCGGCGGTGGAAAGATCGTGTGCTCGTCCTCGTTCCGCGCAAGGAGCTGGTGCTCCAGAATTCCAAGAAGATCGAGAAACTCTGTGGTACGGAGTCCGTCGGTGCGCTGTGCGACGGGCTGAGCAGGTACGAAGTCGATCGTTGCATCACGGTCGCTACGCCGGGGACCACCCGAAATCGGATCGACCAGATAGCGAGACCTAGCGTGGTCATCGTCGACGAGGCGCATCTCATTCCGCCCGATGGCGACGGCGTGCTATATCGACAGATTCTCGACAGGTTCCTAGATGCGTTCGCGATCGGCTTGACCGCGACACCGTTTCGAATGAGCTCGGGCTCGATCGTCGGTCCTGATCGCTTGTTCGACGCAATTGCGTACGAAGCCCCGCTCGAGAAAATGGTCGACGACGGATGGCTTGCCCCGATAGTCGCTTACGAGCCCAAAACGGGAGCCTCTGATTACGCGACCGCTCGACTCCAGAGTGGTGACTTCCGAGCCAAAGATATCGCAGTGATCGCGGAGTCGGCGCTGGTCGTCAATGCGGCGGTCCGGGAGATTGTCGAAGCAACTCGGGGGCGCCGGTCCGTGCTCGTCTTCGCGTCGAGTGTCGGGCATGCAAGCATGGTGCGGGATGCACTGGAGGAGCGCCTCGATGGTGAACGCGTCGAAGTGGTCCTCGGGGTCACCCCGCCGGCCCAGCGCGCCGAGATTATTGAGCGTTTCCGACTCGGGGATCTCCGATACCTGGTGAATGTCGATGTATTGACCACCGGTTTCGACGCACCGAACGTCGACGCGATTGCGATGCTACGACCGACGATGTCTCCTGGGCTGCTCGTCCAGATGGTCGGCCGCGGAGCCCGCGTCGCGCCCGCTAAAGAGAATTGCATCCTCCTCGACTTCAGCGGCAACCTTCTGCGCCATGGCCCGATCGATCGAATTCGCGGCGACCGGTCGGTGCAGAAGTCACCTGCGCCGGGTGCGGCCCCGACAAAGACCTGCCCCGAGTGTCGACGAATCGTTCCGGCTGGCTCGCTCAAATGCGAGGCGTGCGGCTACGAATGGGGAGCAATGGTAGCGCGTCACCGGGGGGCCGTGACCGGCGGGGCGGCGCTATCGAGAGACGCGACGCGCGTACCTCGGAAGTGGTACACGGTTGACTCGGTAACTTACAGGTGTCATCGCAAGGGAAACCCCAAGCCGGGAAAACCGCCCCGCACGCTGCGCGTCACGTACGGATGCGGGCTTATCACAGTGAATCGTTTCATTTGTGTCGAGCACACCGGGTACGCCCGTTACAGGGCTGAGGAGTGGTGGCGTCGGCGCACGACCGAGCCGCTTCCGGCAACGGTAGAGGAAGCGGTGAGGCTCACACGTGATCAAGCGCTCCGGAGCCCGAAGCGAATCCTCGCGACGATCCCGCTAGGCAAGAACGAGTATCCCGAGATCTACGATGAGGAGTTTCCCGAGGACAAGCCGAGTTCCGAGACATTGTACGGTCGGACCGACGAGTTGCCGTTCTGATGTCGGAGCCAAAGCAGACACCTGAGCAAACTGTCCTCGATTCTGCCCTCGAATTGTGGGAGGCCGGTGGATCGATCATCCCGACGATGGCTGGGAAGGCTCCCGCGTTGTCAACCTGGACGGAGCTCCAGAGCGTCCGCCTCCCCCGAGAGGCGGTCGAGAAGCACTTCTCGTCCGAGGCTTCCGACCTAGGTATCGGACTGATTGCTGGCCCCGTGTCGAATGGGGCGTTCTGTTTCGACTTCGACGGCGGGGATGAACCGTTTCGGAAGTTCATGGTTGAGGTCGTGCGGAGGTTCGGAGACGAATTCGCGAACGATCATTTCTCGATCATCCGCACTCCGCGCGAGTCGAGCGGCTACCACGTGTGGATTCGCACGAACAATCCGCCTTCTGGAACGACGTTGGCGAAGGGCGCACACGGGGAGTGTCTCGTTGAGAGCCGCGGATCGGGACAGTACGCCCTCGTGCCTGGAGGCCGGCCGGGCGCGCACGCAACCGGACGCCGATACGTTCACATCGCTGGATTGTCGGTCGTCGAGCTACTCGCACGCGAAGCGGACCACGTCGAGGTGGCGGAGAAGACGTTGGAATGCCTGATCGACGTCTGCCGGACCATGGACGAAACTAAGAAGAGGGTGTCCGGACAGAGGATCCCGTATCCGACGCCACCGGCACCTGCGTCCGACGATCGTCCTGGGACTCGTTTCAACCGTGCTGTCCAATGGTCGAAGATCTTGCCGCGACACGGGTGGGTGCACGTGGAGACCAAGGGCGATGAGGAGCGGTGGCGTCGCCCCGGCAAGGACACCGGCACGAGCGCCACAATTGGGTTCTGCCAGTCGCTCGACGGAATCTCCCGACTCAAAGTGTTCAGCTCAAACGCTTCCCCGTTCGAGGCCGGCGAGACTTACTCGAAATTCGAAGCGTTCGCTCTCCTTGAGCATGGCGGGGATCGTTCGGCGGCTGGCAAAGAGATAGATCGCTTCCTGAGCGAGCATGCTTCCGCCACGTCGATCGCTACCAAACCGCCTCCGAGTCCGTTCGTGCCGTTCCCGATCGAGGTTCTCCCAACTTCGATCGCCGCCTTCATTGCGAACACCGCGGCGACCATCGGATGCGATCCGAGCTTCGTCGCTCTTCCGGTTCTGGTGGAACTCGGTGTCTCCATCGGAATCACGCGGATGATCCGCCTCAAGCACGGGTGGTCCGAGCCACCGATTATCTGGTGTGCGATCGTGGGTGACTCGGGATCCAGCAAGTCACCGGCTATGGAGGCGGCCTTGCGACCGCTTCGCGATCGTCAAGCGTCAAACATCAAAGATCACGCCGAGGTGCTGAAGGGCTGGAAAGCCAAACACCTTGCCTTCGAAGCCGAGCTCACGGCATGGAAGCGAGAGGCGGCGAAGCGGGCAGTCGGACTCCCTCCGGAGGAACCGCAGAAACCGAGCCCGATCCGGCACTACACCGGCGATACCACAACCGAGGCGCTCGCCGCGTTACTCGCGGAGAATCCCCGCGGAGTTGCGGTCGTCGCCGATGAACTTGCCGGGTGGCTCGGGTCGTTCGATCGGTACTCCGCTGGTGGTTCCTCCGACGCGTCCCGCTGGCTCGAACTCTACGGCGCTCGGGCTCTAACGATCGACCGCAAGACGAGCGACCCTATCCACATCGCCCGAGCTGCGGCGTGGATCGTGGGTGGGATTCAACCAGGCGTCCTGGCTCGAACGCTAGGGAACAATCACCGGGAGAACGGACTCCTCGCGCGAGTGTTTCTGGCCATGCCGCCGCGACGGCCCAAGCGGTGGACTGAAGCCGAAGCCGACCGGGATATCGAGCGGGACTTCGAGGCGACCGTCGAGGGCCTTCTCAGACTCGAGCCCGAAGAAGATGACCGGGGCGAGCCTCGGCCGCAGATGATTGGTTTGGAACCCGAAGCCCAGTCTTGTTTCGCTCGCTTCGTCGACGAACTTGGCGAGGAGACCGTTCTCCAAACCGGCGATGTCGCGGCAGCCGCCTCGAAGATCGAGGGTGGTGCCGCCCGGTTGGCGCTGATCGATCACCTCTCCCGCGTCGCCAGTGGGGAACCGGTAGGGGACCGCGTCACTATCGCTTCCATGAGAGCTGGGATCACTTTGGCTCGGTGGTTTCTCCGAGAAGCGTGCCGTGTCTTTCGAGTTCTCGATGAGAACGAGACCGAGGGCAGGCTTCGTCGCCGCGCCGAGGCGATTGCAGCGAAGGGGGGGGTGGTCACCGTTCGGGATTGGAATCGGTGGGGACTGAAGGGCGAGTGGAAAACGAGAAGTGCCGACGCTGCCCGGGCCGAACTCCAGCAGCTTGTCGACGCCGATATGGGGACTTGGAAAGAGTCAGCGGGGCGTTCTCCTCGGACCTTTCGATTGGTGCCCAATCTTTGACGACCTTTGACACGGTGAGGAGAAGTCACGGCGAGCCGTCAAAGTTGTCAAAGTGTCAAAGGGGGTGTGTCTCAACAATTCGGATGCGAGCAGTTGGAATCGGTAGGAAGAAGTAAGAAACAGTGGACACTGCTAGTGAAGTTGGGGAGGAGACCCGGAGGGCCTTTGACACTTTGACAACTTTGACATCTCCCCGACTCCCAAGGGAGATTCGATCGAAGCGGGTCCTTCCGGGGGTACCCCCATGTCGGGGTTGGGGGCCCGCTCGGGTGACACACCGGTGAGAACGCCAGTTTGCCGCATGGCGTATCGCTCTGAGTTGGCATCCAGGACAAGCACCGTTTACAAGAGGAAGGAGCACCACGCCTGTTCATGAGGGAAAGCGCATGTCCGAATTCGTCTCGTCGCTCCGAGAACTCGCCGACGAGCTCGATGTCGGCTACACCACGGTCCGCCGTTGGCGTGACAAGGGCATGCCGTCGAACGACGACGGAACCTGGCACCCGGATTCCGTCGCGGTCTGGGCGTGGGAGACGGACGGTCGACGAGTTCACGGGGATTCGACCGAGTGGGACAACCGCGGCGTTCGCTCGAATGGCTCAAAGGCGGAGAAGATCGGCGCACGAGCGGCTCGAGTTGACGGAAGGTCGGGCTCTCGCTCTCGCAAGAGGAACCGCCCTGCGGCAGCTGCGACGCGTGCCAACGACGGCCAGGACGCCGAGCCGGATGAAATGGCTGCACAGAAACTCGCATTGGCCCAGGCCACCGCTCGGTACCGATTCGCGAGAGCGACGGAACAAGAGGTCAAACTCGCCGAGCGGATGGGTGCGCTCATTCCCGTCGAAGACGTCGAGGCGAGTATCCGCGATCGGATCCTCGAGGCGAAGGCGGTGATGTTCGCGATCCCACAACGGGTCGCGAAGGAGTTGGAGATGAAGCCCGCGAGGGAGATCGCCACACGGCTGTACGACGAGATTACCCGGGTGTGTCAGGCGATGGCGAAACGCGACAGAGTGTTCCCCGAGGGATTCGAAATATGAGGAGTTCTTGATCGAAGCGACTCACGTCTCCGTAGACGTCGTGCTTGACTAGACTCTTGACTAAGCTAAGGCAATCGCGTGATTCTCGACGGCGTCGATTTTCCGGATCACATCCTGAGCGCGTTTCGAGAGAAGACCCTATGTCTCTTCGTCGGAGCTGGCGTTTCCATGAATCCACCTTCGAGTATTCCGGGTTGGGGTGGTCTGGTCGACGAGATCGCTCATGGTTTTCCCGGAGGCCGTCGACAGGGAGAACCTGAAGACCGATACCTCGGGCGGATGAAGGACGCTGGGATCGACGTTCACGCCAGAGCGAATGAGAGGGTCACAAGACCCGACTCGGAACCGAACGACTTTCACTCTGCCATCCTTGGGCTCTACTCACGCTCAGGTGATCTCCGAATCGTCACCACAAACTTCGACACTCACCTTGAAGGTGAGAGTGCCGACTTTGAAGTCTTCTCCGCGCCCGCCCTCCCCGTTGGAACCAACTTCCACGGTCTTGTCTATCTTCATGGGCGTAGCGGTGAAGACCCGCGGCGACTCGTAGTCACAGATGCTGACTATGGCCGAGCTTATCTGACGGAGGGCTGGGCGCGCCGTTTTCTCGTCCAGCTGTTCCTCGAGTACACCGTACTCTTCGTCGGTTACAGCCACAACGATCAAGATCTTACCTACCTTGCGCGTGCTCTTCCAGCTGGCGCCAAACCGAGGTTCGCGCTCACGTCCGATGCCGAGGGTGCCACTGAGTACTGGCGTGGCCTTGGTATTGAGCCCTTGTTCTATGACACGAGCCTCGGTGATCACTCTCGAGCGTTAGCGGCTATCCAAGGGCTAGGAGGCTTTCTAACAAGAGACGCCCTCGATCACAGTGGCCGAATCACTCGTTTGGTGAGTTTGGGCCGCACCAATCTAGAACTTGCCGACGAGCAGTATCTACTTCACTGCGTGAGAGACGGCATCTTGAGCCGTTTCGTGTTCGAGCACGCCGACGAGAGTTGGTTCGAGTGGTTCAGGGATCGGGGGTTGGTTGAGGACCTCATCACGACCACCGAGAAGGATCTCCCGCCCGCCCAGCGCCGGTTGGCATTCTGGATAGTCGAGAAGCTCGTACCCGAGGGCTATCCGAGATTCGCGGGCGCGTACATCGACGCGGGGAGGCAGCTGAACCCAACGGTGCAATCCGCACTCCTTCAGCGACTCGCCGACAGCAGAGTCCCGCTTCATGATCCTCTGCCGTGGGTCTGCCTGTTGTTGGAGGCTGCCCCCAATGCGAGTCCACGCGCAATGGAGCGACTCCTGGACAGAGCCGTTCGAGAGAATCAGCAGACAGCCGCGGTACTGCTGTGGGAGAGCATGACGCAACCACGCATGATCGTCGATCGCGCGCGTTCTTTCTCGGACGCCAGCGATGACGCGGTTCACCATCAAGTACAACTGAAAGGGGAACCGAGAACACTTCTCGACACGTGGCGGATATTGCACGTCAACCCAATCCCGGACCACATGCGCGACTCGCTCATGGTATCGACCGAGACTGCTCTTCGTCGCGCGCATCTGTTGTCTCGTGAGTCTCGGGGTGACGACTTCGATCCCGAAAGCCACTTCCGTTCGGCAATCGAAGACCACGAGCAGGACAGCGGACTTGTGTCCACCGCGGGGCCGCTGATTTCGGCTGCTCGTGACTTGCTTGAACTCTACCTTGAGGAAGATGGCGACGGCGAAGGTCGCTGCTGGATCCATCGGTGGCTTAAGTCTGATGTCACCCTGCTGCGCCGGTTGGCTGTCCACGGTGTGACGGAGGCGAGCTTTCTAAGCCCCGATGAGAAGCTTCAGTTCGTTCTCGAAAACGACCTCCTCTTCGAGTCAGAGACGCATCATGAAACGTACCGCCTCCTGGCTCAGGCTTACGGGTCAGCTGAAGAATTGCAGCGCAACGCCGTTCTCGAACGCATTGAACAGTACCGGTCGACGGATGCCTCCTCTCCGGAAGAGACAGAAACAAGAGACTACCGGGCCTTTTCACTAGCGACCTGGCTCGCACGGAGCGCGCCAGACGCTGACAGCGCGAGCCACCTGGTCGACGTCATCGCCACGTCACACCCGGACTTCACGGTTAGCGACAACCTGGACTTTCTGCGCTGGTCGGGCGGTGTCCGCGAGATTCGAGCTGAGTCGCCCCTTTCCTGGGAAGAGGTCCGAGACCTTGGCTCCGATGATCTTGCGCGCCTCTTTTGCGACTTCGACAAACGTCGTCGACTGGACCGTCCCGTGGATGAATGGGGCGGCCTCCTACAAGAGCTTCGCAACAACGCAGTTTCGGATTTTGACATTGTCGAGGCACTCGCGGATGGATTTCAGGCGGTTGATTGCGGACGACCCGAAGTCTGGCGCGCGATTCTCGACGGGTGGTCTGGCAAAGAGCTGAGTGACGTCTATTGGAGCCGAGTACTCGACAGCATTGAGCGAAACCCAGGCTTCTTTTCGGCCCCGCTTGGTCTCGGCCGGTGTCTGCGAGGGCCACAACCCTTCGGGCCACCGCGCTCCGCACCGGACGCGCTAAGCCGTTCAGTTCAGTTGGCGCTTCGGCTCTGGGATCTGGTGGCAGCGAATGACGACGATATACCGACCGGGCGATCCGAACTCCTGACGCATTCGCTGAATCGTCCCGAGGGAATGATCGCCGAGTTGCTTGTCGTGGCATCCGTATCGGATCGAGAGCGCCTAGGCGAAGAGTGGAAAGGGCTCAGTGAGGAACGCCGGTTGGAGCTGCAGTTGTTGGTTGCAGACTCTGGATCGTCGGGTGTCCGGGCTCGCGTGATGCTGGCGAGCTACCTGCACGTTCTTCATGCACTCGACCCAGCCTGGGTTACGGAGAACTTGATTCCCCTCTTCGACTGCCAAACGAATCTCGATCGCGCCATTCCAATGTGGCGTGGCTTTCTCTACAGCGGCCGGCCAACTCTGCTGCTTACCGACGACATGCTCGATGTGTACCGCTCGTGTTTTCCGCATGTTGGAGACCTGGAAGAGTGTCGGGCTCGGTTCCCGATGTACGTTTCGTTGGCTGCGGTGACGAGTACGAGTGACCCCCGGCCATGGATAGGAGAGCTTCTTTCCGCGGTCGCGGTCGAAGATCGACTGCGGTGGGTGCAGGATCTTGGACAACGAGTCTCGGAGATGACAGACGAAGCGGTCGAGACTGTCTGGGAGCACTGGCTGCGTGAATATTTTGGCGATCGAGCCACGGGTGTCCCGCCGGCGACCGAGGAGGAGTGGGGAGAGATGTCGGCGATCTGTATTGGCCTTCGCCCTGTTTTCCCGGAAGCAGTCGCTTTTTGCATCGAGAGAGAGTCAAGGGTCGCAGACTGGAGTCGCGTCTACTTCGACTTGGAGTCGACTGAGCTAGCTTCGACTTGTCCCGAAGAGACGAGCCAGCTCCTGCTCCACCTTCTCCAGGCAACGGAAGCCACAAGAGACTTCGATCTGATCCAGAAGATTGCAGTCGAGTCGAGTGAGCACGGAGCGCCGAAAGGCACGTTGAGAGCAATCGTCGTGGAGTACATTCGTCTTGGCGGCCCTACGCCCGACCAGTTCGGCGACCGACTGGATGTAACGTAGGCTCTAGCTTTACTGCCAACGCCTCCATGACCTGAAAGCGATCGGCGACTTTCCGGGCCATCGCCTCGGTGGATGACGTTCTTGGTGTGGGCGCAAGCGAGCGCTTCACATGCCGGGAGCATAGCGCCCAGGGTGCGCACCATGGTCCAACCGTCTTCTCCGTCCCGCTCATGTACGCGTTGGATGATCACACTGAGATCATCTCCCCGCACGAGCCCCATCGTGAAGAAGACCTGGTCGTTCTCGTCGACCCGAGTCCGTACATGGGTACCACACCTGCGTGGTCGAGTGGCCGGTGACCGGCGCCTCTTCGACGAAGCGGCTGATCGTATCTGGGTCCGCTGGCGGCGTCTCACCGAGAGCCGAGGGGCCGTCCTTGCCCAACGGTCTACTTTCGTAGCGAGGCGTCGCGAAAGGTCCTCGTCCCACGCGTCGAGGATCGATTGGTTCTCCGTCGAGAAGTGCGGCCCTCTCTCCCTGAAGCGCGTCCTTGAGCTTCTCGATCACGACTATTAGTCGGGGATCGCGCAGCGGATCATCGGGCATATGTCTACTCGTGGTCGCAGGAGCGGAGTATCTGGTGAGGATCGTTTTCATCGGTTCTCGATCGTGCCGGTTGCGCGACCCACCTGCTCGGGGTTGTTCGATCGGACCACCGGCCTTGAAGAGGCGTTGGTGGGCTTCATGCGCCAACGCGGTGGCTTGAAGTGTGCGTCCGAACCGTTCGTTTCGGAATTCTGCGCGCGCAACGATCTTCAGTTCGTCGTTTACGAGTTCCGTCAACCGCTCCTGCGCGCCTTCTTCATGGGATTCGGAGCGACACCACCCCAAAGTTGGGGCAGAATCGGCGTGCTAGGTGATCCGGCTGCTCAACGTCAACTACATCTGTGCGCACAGGTGTAATTGTCGTTGAGCAATCCGGCTGTGTCGCGAAGTCTCGGGAGGGATTTCACCATGACTGACGGAGGCTGCGGTGCGCAATAGACCTCAAACAAAGTAGACAACTCCCGTTCCATCGTTTTGCGTCAGCTAAAATCTGACGCGCTCTGAGCCATTTCTTACGTCCGGCGGCCGACATTTCCTTGTCATTCACGTCCGAGCGGAGCGAAAGTGGATTCGACATTTTGGCTCACGCATCGAAGCTCACGACCTATGTGAGGAGAAAGGTGTGGCTGGAGTCGTCGGGTGGGTCAATGGAATTGAGGCACCATGCCGACTGGACGATTGATTGATCCGAGTCGAAGTGTTGGGTGATCTCGAGTCGCGGAGGCTCGGCCTGAAGCCGGCCAAAGATCGGAGAGCACAACCGGGAAGAGGTACGCATGACAGAAAGTGGATCCAGCATGCTCGGTGTACCGCTGCCGAGTTTCTTTGCACGCTCTGCGCTCACGAGCCTGTTAGCGCGCAACGGACGCCGGCACGAAACGAGGATTCCGTTGGTGATGTTCACGAGGTCAGATCATGTCCAATGACGCAACGTGGTTGTTGCGTTTGAAATCAATATGGGGAGGGTTCGAATGCGCCGCATAGTGTTCGCTGCAAGCGTAGTGTTGACGACGACGGTATTCAACTTCTGGATCATGATGACCATCATGCCGCGGCATACGTCGGCCGGGTCCGGCACACCGGCTGCCGGCGATGTCAACGGAGATGGATTGGTAGATATTGTCGACCCTGTCTACCTGTTCGAGTATCTGTTTCAGTCAGGTCCCGAACCGGTCGCCTGTGCGGGGGGTGGAGTTCTGACGATCGCGCAGCAGGAGGACCTCGTCTCGTTTCTTGATGGCACGAAGAACCTCACGGCGACAATGATCTCCTCCTTTGACATTCCGTTCGATCCTGCCCTTACGTTGATTCCCTTCGACACAGAAGCGAACGACTTCAACGACGAGTTCGACGTCTCCGCTTCGGTCTTCAGCCCGGCCTCGGACGGCACCTATCTCTTGGCGACGCAGTTGACCTTTCTCACCGACTCGTCAACTCCCGTCACGAATCTCGTCGCGGTGCTCTACCGAAACGGGAGTCAAGCCGCAATCTCGTACGAGACCACCGACGGGGTCGCTCAGACCTGTACGGTGACTCTGACCACCACGATCGATCTACTCGCTGGAGACACGGTTGATCTCCGGGCGAACATTGGCGGAGGTTCGCCGATTTCGCTCAGCTCCGCGAGCCAGGTGACGTTCTTGAAGATCACTCGTGTTCGGTGACACGCGAGCAACCGAGCCTTGACCACAACAATGTGGATTGAGTGCGACTAGGGGAGATCGTCCATGTCGACTCGGTGCCACGGTGAGCGGCGGTGGCCAAACAGCGCAACAGGGTCCTCGTGCCGCAATGGTCGGAGGCTTCGACAACGAAGCCACGGCGGAATCCTGCTACGTGAGTGGTGGCGCGAACAACGTGGCGACGGGCCAGCGGATCGCAGAGGTCATCGCATTCAGCATGAGCGGAGGGATGGAGTAACCCTATCGTCGGCTGACGAGTGGACGGCTTACTTCAATAGCGCGTCGTTTGGGTAGCGGCGGTTGTCTCGACTTTGGAAGTCTGTTCGTGGAAGAAGAGAAGAACAATCCCGTGGCGACGGGCGGCGTGGTGTCCAAGATACAATTCGCGAAACGAAGAAGAAGGAACCGAGAATGTGGCCCAATAGGATAGTCCGCGTTTCAGTGCTCGCAGTGATGGTGTTGCTCGCTCAACGCGCGCTTCCGGCGCAGTTCATTCGTGGAGACGCGAATAGTGACGGAGCGATATCTATGGATGACTTCGTCAACATCATCAGCTATCTAGGCAGCGGCACCGCGCCCCCAGTAGATTGCTCATCGGTTGTCGACTTCGACGCGGGGGACGTGAACGACAACGAGTTTGTGAACTGGACCGACGCCCTGTACCTGGCTTCTGTGTTGCTCGTTCCGCTGACACCGGCTATCCCTCCTCCGACGGCGAGCTGCGGAGTGGACCCCACCACTTCAACTGGTGGATTCGACGTCCCTGACCCGCTGTTCGAGCTCCGATCGCGCATCGGTTTGACCGCAACGGAAGTCGTGGTGAGACTCGAGCTGAGCCATTCCCAAGACGTCGCTATAGGGACAATACTCGTCCAGTTCGATCAGGCCAGCGTCGTGCCCCAGTCGCGTCCCTTCGTCCCCAGTCCGGGGCTCCCGGACAACGACTTCGATGCGACCGTAGTCGACGGCGATCTAGTCTTGGTCCACTTCGGATCCCTCGCGTGGTCCCCTTCGCTTCCCGCCAGCTCAAGTTCGCATCTTGGCGAACTTCGCTTCGATAGAACCGGCGTGCCGCTCGACTGTTCGATTCCGCCGATCACGTTGCTGGCCAATACTGTCCAAGCCAGCACCGGAGTCGCCTGGCGGACGACCATGGCGACAACTGACTTTCAAGACCACCAGCCGACGCTTGTGTCGGAGTGCACTGACTACTCTCTCGCGATTACCGACGGGAGTTCAAACGCTGGAGAATCGGTAGAGCTGTCGGTTCTGTTGACGGGGACCGCCGGAGAACTGCCGATTCAAGCGTGGTCGTTTGGTGTTGGTTTTGGCCCTGAGCTGATCCTCGAGGAAGTCGCCTTTGGCATCGACGCCCTGACCGCTCAGTGTGGCGACGCCCCCGACCTCCTCTCAATTGCCGAAGTTTCGGGTGGAGTCACGTTCGCCGCTGTTGTTGATAGTTTCGGCGTCTGCACACTGTCGCCGGGCCCCGATCTCGAGCTGGCCGCTCTGACGTTACTCACCCCGACGAGTGGCGACCACGCCGTTTGCTTCTCGGATGGTCTCGGTTCGCCCCCGGTCGCAACGATGCTAGTGGTGGAACCGCTCGCCGGGATCGTGCCGGCTCAACACTGCGGCACGGTGACCGTGAGCGACAATCCTGCGTTCCTTCGTGGAGACTGCGATCGAGATGGCG
>JAJFFE010000300.1 GCA_021776775.1 Planctomycetota bacterium
GCGGTGAGTGGTGGAGTTCGGCGGGAGATTGCCGTTCGGAATTCGCAGGCGAATTGGTGGATTCGTTGAGGATTACGAATGGTGAGATTCCGTCGAAGACCGCCGCGCACCGTGCCTCTGACTTTTCGGCCGGGCCTCTAGGAGCCCGGTACGGGAACAGAGTCGTCGGAACCCGGCTCGATGAGATTCATCAAGAAGTCCGACGAGTACAGGTGCTCCTGCAGACAGCCGAAAATCGACAGGCTGCCGTCTTCTTCAAAGCGAAGGTGCTCATAGTTGAGCCACCCCGCCGCACCAAATTCCAAGTTCTTCTCATTCGCCCCGATTCCGACTTGAAACGGCATGCTTCCGTCGCGCGGATGCGTCACCAAGTGAACGGTGTCGCCGACGTCGTTGATGTTCACCAACTCACGACCGACCGGCACGATTTCGTAGTACGTGTAGTCGGGGTTGCTTCCCGTGGTCGGCCGCAAGAAGAGCGAGAGGTCGAACGGACCGGCGGCACCTGAGTCGATCAGATCCTGCGGGACATGCCCTCGGTCGTACGAGTTGGCGCTGACTTGCCCGGTGATCGTCGCGGTTCCGTCGGCAAACGTCTTGAATTCCGTGTCGCCGCCAAAGGTGACCTCGGTTTGCTCGTCACCATCGAAGAACCCGTCGAGCCTCAAGAAGTAGTTCAGCTCTTCGCCGGTGTTCGCCAAGAAGTCTGGGCTGACCGAGCCGGGGATCGCCACGATCTCGTAGACGGTCGTGGGAATCTTGCCGCTATCGAACTTGATGATGGGGCAGTTGAACGCGCAATCGATTTCCGAGAGATCAGCGTCGGACAACTGGCCGTCGAGTCCGAACGCGACCAACGGCTGCTGAGTCAACTTGCCGTCGGAGATACAGTTCTCGACGAGTACGAGAAGGTCTCGGGACTGGAGAAGACCAAAGGCGCAGTTCTCGCCCGGCTCTCTCGAGTGCACGTAGCTTCCGACGTACTCGAGCGTGGCGCCGTAGTGATCGATCTGACCATTGGGGAGCACGATGAAGATGTCACAATCTTGAATAGCGCCGAAGTTGACCGAGGCCTCCGCTGTCGCGGAACTACCGCCGCCGCCACCGCCGCAAGCAGTCAATAGGGCAAGCAGTATCAAGGCCGAGCCGAAAATGAAGCGTTGCATGGAGCCCGACTTCCTAGTGTTGGGGAGTGATTACTCTGAGTCTTACGCAGTTGATTGAGCGAGTCGTCTTTTAGAGATGACTACCCACCCAATGCAATTACCGGGCTCAGTCGGAGCATTCGACCCGAAAAATTCATATCGATCCGAAGGTCTCCTGACACTCCCGGGTGTCAAGAAGCGTGGCACTTCGGGTTGGATTCGGAACGCTCTGTCCTAATCTTGTCCATCGCCTACATCGCCTTGAAACCAATGTTTAGAAATTGATTTCGAGGGTTTCGATTCTGAGGACGAGTGCTATGATTCGATCACTCTTCACACACCTCCCCCACCGACCAAAGTCTGTCGACCATTCGACGGGCGCCGGTAACTCGACATGAAACAGACAATCCAGTTCGCAACGGCGTTCCTTTGTATGACGGCTATATGCTCGAGCACGCTGGCTCAGCCGACACAACCCACCAATGCAGAGCAATGGCAGACACTCGCGGCAGAATTCGCCGTCGCGTCTCAGTCGACCGCGGAATTGCTGGTCGACGGTATCGCCTTCTGGAGGCCGGCCAGTCGCGTGGCGACGCCCACGGTCAAGCGCGACCCCGCGCCAGAACCAGTCGTGGCGGCAGCCACGGCCACTCCGGTACGCACCACTGCGGAAGCCACACCGTTCATCGAACCGGCAGTTCGTTCGGCGCTGGTGGAGCCAGCCACCCGAGTTGAACCCGTGGTCAACGCTCCGGCACTTCTCGAAGAGGTGAACCTCGTAGCGGGGACGGTCCGCGAGTCCGAGTTGGTCGAGCCGACGATGATGGAACTCAGCCACGCCATCCAAGACGACGAAAACGACGACGACCTGAGCATTTTCTCGGCCGACGATGAGCCGCGCTCGAGTCAGCGCGATGAGTACGAACGCATCTACTCCGGTGACCGACAGCCGCGCCGCATCGACAACCTCTTCCTCGACTTGACGGCCGGCGCGCTCAACGAACCTCAGTCCGGCGCCACCGCCTTCGGATCGATCGGCTTCAACCTCGGTCTTCCGCTCGCCGACAACGGCTTGGGCGTGCAAGTCGGTGGTGACCTCACCACGGTCGAGGGTGGTGACTTCATGTGGGACGGAACCGCGGGACTCTACGGCCGCGGTATCGAACTCGACGAAGACGTTTTCGCCGGCGGTGCAATCCTCGGCGACTACCGTCACACCGTCGACGGCTCCGACTTGTTCTCGCTTCGCTGGATCGCCGGGGTCTCGACAACCGACGGCCACAACGTCGGAGTTCGCGGCGCGTACCCGCTGAACCAAGGCACTCTGTTTCGAAGCGCGGCCGGCAAGGCTGAAGAAGAGATCACGCTTCGCCACGACATCTTCTACGGCCACGACTTCGACCCGGAACTGTCGGCCGAAGTCTGGGTGGGCTACCAATCGGGGGAAGTCGACTCGACGACGTTCGGCGCCACCGTCTCGTGGGCGCTCGCTCCGGATCTAGCGTTCGCCCCCATGGGCGAGATCAACACCGACGGCGACTACGCGGTCGGAGCGAGTTTCGTCTTCGACTTCGGCGCCTCGGGACGCAGTTCGACCACGACCCACTTCGATCGTCGCGGATCGAACGACTTCACGCCGTTTCGTAAGCGCAGCTTCCCGCTCATGCTCGTCGCCAAGGAGGGCCCCACACCGCGGCAGGCGGCGGCAGCCCAGCCCGGCGGTGGTGGACCCGGCGGTGGTGGCCCCGGCGGAGGTGGCCCTGGCGGAGGCGGTCCGGGAACGGACCCCGAGACCCCGCCGAAAGAGTGCGACTGCTTCTCGATCACCGGTGGAGTGGACGAGTTCCTGCGACGCCGCTAGCCCGAACCGTGCTGGGCCAGACAACGAGTCAACGGAGGAATCTCCACGACTCATCGGCTAGGATGCGCATCCTTGAACAGGCTCACGATTCGTGAGCCTGTTCTCATGTATGTCATTCAACCACGCGTCGCCAACACGATTGCGCTGAGTGAACTCTATGAACGACACGGCCTCCGAATCCATGTACGACGACTCACGACGCGGCGAAGACGACGACACTCAGCCGACCCCCGCCTTGCCTGTATCGGCGTTTCCCACCAAGCCGACCATCGAGGGTTACACCCTGCACGAGGAAGTCGGCCGCGGCGGCAGCTCAGTGGTGTACCGAGCCGAGCGTGACGGAGAACCGTTCGCCATCAAGGTCTACCGCCCGTTGTACGTCAACAGTGTCGGAGTCGAACGGTTCCGCCGCGAAGCAACCGCGCTTCAACAACTCGATCACCCCAACCTGGTCAAGGTGTACGAATCCGGCGAGTCGGGCGGCTTCTTCTACATGGTGATGGAGCTTCTCGACGCGACTCCGATTCGCGAGCGAGTAGCCGCCATCCGACCCGAGGGAAGTCTCGAAACTCAACAAGGCAGCCAGATCCGCTGGATCCTCGAGAGATTCGAGGAGGTAGCTGCGGCTCTCGGGTATCTGCACGGCCTCGGCATCATCCACCGCGACGTCAAGCCGGCCAACATCTTGATCGACGGAAACGACCGGGCGTGCCTCGTCGATCTCGGTGTGGCTCACGTCGAGAGCGAAGCAACGCTTACGATGGAGGGAGAGCTCCTCGGGACGATCGCGTTCATCTCTCCCGAGCAGGCAATGGCGGGTCGGGTCGATGTCGACCATCGAACCGACCTGTACTCGCTCGGCGCATCCCTCTACTACTGCCTCACCGGAACACGGCCGTTCGAGTCAAAACGCCGCCAGGACACGCTTCGGCAAGTTCTGCTGCACGATCCGATGTCGCTCAGACGCCTGGAACCCAGTCTCCCCCGAGACCTCGACCGCGTCGTATCGACGTGCATGGAGAAAGACCCCAAGCGCCGGTACGCAAACGCGGAAACGCTAGGGCTCGATCTCCGACGCGTGCGCAACGTGCAAGCGGTGTCGGTCCGGGGACCGTCACAGATCCGCCGTGCCGGCCGGTGGGTCAAAGCACATCAGTCGAAGATTCTTGGCATCGTGGTGATCGCCCTAACGCCGATCGTCGGACTACTCTGGTACACCAACGATCAGGCGCAGTACGACGGGTGGTACGACATTCCCGTCGTTCGCGTCGGCAACGCCCGCGGAACTGAGATATCAGAAGTCGTGTTCTATCCGCGTTGGAGAAGATTCGAACATCTCGACGCACTGACGTTGCCGCGTTTCAGTCAGGATAAATTGAAGGTACCCCTATTTGGATTGGTCGGCATCGACATCGAGAGGAACGGAAACACGCGCACGTACTCGCTACTGATCGAGCCCGACAACGCCGCTATTCCGTTCATCTACGATTGGTACGCAAGAGAACCGTTGACCGACGAGTTCATCTTCATCGACGGAGAGAAGCCCTTCTACGTAAGGCAGACTCCCCTGACGACAGGAGAAGTACGTCACGTTTGGGCGGCTGCGCCGGAAGAACACCGGGAGACGGTATTCTCAGTAACAATGCGGGCGTACTACGGCGTCGACGACTTCGAGTCGGAACCGCACCGGGAGCGTCAGCCCGACGAAGATCCAGCGGACAAGTTCTCACTGACGCTAGCCCAGACCGCGGCAGCTATGCAAGGTTGCCGGCTCCCCACCGTTGCGGAGTGGGATGCGATTCGAAGGCACCTGGCGCTTACCGGGGATGACAGTCCCATTCGGCAAACCTTGGAAACCAAACCCGGCGAACTCGTCTCAACACCGCTTCGAGGCGACGGGTTTCCTCCACACACGAACGGAGATCCCGGCGGCCCAGGAGCAATGTATCTCATGATCTATGGGAACGTAGGATTGGGATCAGCCGAAATGACCGAACTCGATCAAGTCTCTCGCACGTGGGTCCACGCCAACCACGGTGATTTCAAGGCTCACATACTACTGATCATCGAGCACTGACCGAACGGGACCGCCCGTCGCTCACGGGGTCTCCGAGTTTTCGGCCGGCCTAGCAGTCCTCGCCGGTTGGTGTCCATTCGCCGACGTCCCGCCACTCGATCCACGTGTTGTTCCCCAGTGTGCAAGTCCATTGGACCTGCTTGATCCTCTCCTCCTTCCCGTCCTCGCATCGATAAACATACTGAACCGCGCTAGTTTGCGTGCATTCTGCCATCTGACACCGTCCTAAGCATTAACGTTGAAACAAACGAATACGGCCGGAATACATGCCGGCAACATTGAATGAATCAAAGTTTATCGTTCAGAACGTTACGTCTCACCCCGCAAGTCAAGAAATCTTGGAAAAACTTCTTGGCAGTCGAGGAGAGGTTCGGCGGGACATAACTCAGGTTCGACCCGAGGAAACGCTGATCAAGCAGGGCCCCGACCTTGCCCGAATCGCGCAGGACTGCAGGTGCGAAGGTCGTAGAGAGAGATCGACGCTACGGATCAGTTGACGAAGGTCGCCGCGTCGCCCTGCAAGCCCCCGTTGGAGTCGATCCAGGAATCCAGAATGATCCCGGTCGTGGGGTTGGTCAGCTTGTCGATCAGCGTGGCGCCGAGCGGACCCGACATGTTCGGGTCGGTCGCGCCGTCACGGAGCGGCGACGCCCCCGGGGTGAGGAACGCGTGGTTGTTCGATCCCATGGCTTGCCCCGTCGCGTCGACGATTCGATCCAGGTTGTACCTCACGCGCAACGGATCGAAGCTCGTCTTCGGGGCGACTCCGCCGCAACCGATGCGATCTTCGTTCTCGTCGAGATCGTTGACCGGGCAACCGTTCTCGTCGAACAGGAACGCACCACTTCCGAGCCCCGAGACCATATGCACCCAGAGCGGAGAGTTCAGCTCGTTGCCCGTGTTCTGACCGATGTGCTGCTTGATGAGATCCCAATCGAGAGCGCCGAAGTCGTCGGTCGACATGGCGGTTCTGAACGCGGTGTAGTCGCCCCCGAAGGCCGTCAACCCGTCGGTCGTCAAGTGACATGAGACGCAGTTGCGCGCGCCCTCGTTGTCGTCGTCGACGCGACCGCGGATCGAGTGAGGCATCATGGTGTTGTGGCTGAGCGATGGATTGCCCACCGCCGGATCGGCGCCTCGCGCGTTGCGATCGGAGAAGGCAAAGATCTTCGAGAGGTCGTTGTTGATGTCTTCGTACTGAAAGAAGACCTCAGTGTTGGGCGAGATCGGCGCAATCTTGCCGTGTGTATCGACGCCCAATTGGAACGGTACGGGACTCTGGTAGACGAAGTCTGCGTTCGCCTGCTTGAACACGATGCGCTCGCCCGTGATGTTGCTGAAGTTGTTCCCGGTGTTGTACTCACCGCCGAGGTGACAACCGGTGCAGTTGTTGGTCCACGACGAGTGACACGCGATGCAGCTGAGGTTGTCGGCGTGGCTGAAGTTCGGGGTGATCGCGAGGCCGGTCTGTTGCGGACCGATCCCGGTGGAGTCGAGGCCGTCGGCACGCCCCATGGCGTACGACCCCTTCGGCGTGTAGACCCGGTTGCCATCGAGCGGATTGATCTTGTCGTTGTCGACAATCACGTCGAGCGTTTGCTTCACGTAGTGCCGCTTGCCGGTCAGTCGGCTGTACAGGAAGTAGTGCTCGCCCTCTTTGACGACGTGGCGAAGCGAGTTGCCCTCGGCGTCCATAGCGACGTCAGCCACGACACCTTTGTACGTGGTGTCCGACTGCGTCAAAGCGTAGGCGTCGGCCGCACCGTGGCAGCTCTCGCAACGAATCGCGACGGCTTGCTCTTGCCGGCTGAGCACGTAGCTGTCGTTGTCGTCCCCCACGGTTCCACCGTGCAGGTCGTGACTCCCGTGACAGTCGATACAACCCATCCCCGCTTCGTAGTGCACGTCGGGCGGCGTGTCGTCGCGGGTGTCGCCGTCATAGTCTTCGAACAACAGGTACTGGTTGGCATTGCGCCCGTTGAACTCGTTGTTGCCGACGACCGGGTCGAACAGACGCGTGTCCAAGCGGGTGTTCTGAAAACTCACCGGGTTCGCGGGGTATTGGTTCCCACGGCGAACGTCTTGGTTTTGATCGAGTCGAATTCCCCAGTACTGCATGACGGTTCGGTTCGAGCCCTGGTGACAACCTGCGCACGTGTAGTCGTCCATCCCCTCAACCACTTCGCCCGTGGTCAACGTGCGCGCCACGCTGCGAATCAAGTGACGGTCGACGTGGGGTCGCTCGGGTGCGTCGATGTCGTTGGGGTCGAACGGCTCGTTCTTGCGAATTTGGGGGTCGGTCGAGCTGCTCCGCCCGCTCAAGCTGTAGCGCATGTGGCACGACGTGCACCCGGACGACCGATAGTCGCCGTAGCGGTTGTTCGCGCCGGCGCTGCCGAGGTGACAGTCGCCGCAGGTGAACGCAATCTGCTCGTGGTAGAGCTTGGCTAGGTTCGAATCGGAGACCACGCGCCCGTCCGCGAGTTGATCCGTGGGCAAGTCGTCAGAGTCGAATGCGAAGTTGTTGAAGATCTCGCCCGTCTGGCGACCGGCGTACACGGGAAACTCGCGAAGTTCCGGGACCGGGCCGACCAACGCCCCGGGAGTGTAGTTCGGATCGACGACTGCGCGAAACCCCATGTCTGACGCCGTGTTCTCGTACAGGGTCTGACTCGCCGCGACCTTGTTGTTGACGCCGATCGCAAACAGGGCGCCCGACAACACTCCGGCTTCGGTGGCAAGCACGCTCTTCGCGACGCAATCCGCGTGAGACTGGTGGCACTCTCCGCAGCTGCGGCCGACCGTGACGACTCGGAGGTCTCCCGGGTTGATGAACTGCAGGTAGTCGATCGGCGTGTAGGTCACCCCGTTGACTTCGTAGTCTTCGAACTTGTCGATCCCGGTGAGCGTCAATCGATTGAAGTACGCTTCGGCGTCGTTGATCTGATTGAGTTCATCACCGATCTCCGGCGGCGGAGGGACGTGACTGTCGGCCATTCCCTCACCGTTACCGTTGCCGCCGTGGCACACCGTGCACTCGATCGTACCGGCGCCCGGGAAGGGGTGCGGATTTTCGAGACCGCCGCCAGCGTAGTCGTTGTGCAGAGACCCGTTGTGGCAACTCATGCACGAGGACGCGGTCGCGACCGGTTCCGCCGACGTCTGATTCTCGGCCAAACAGCCGCACAAACTAGCGGCAAGTCCAAGAACAGCGATTAGTACGTGGTATTTACGCATCGTTGCCACCCACCCGTGACCTCTCGAGATCAGACCCGATAGCATCCGTGGCAACTGCTGCGCCGGAGACGGCATCGCACGGAGCGTGTGTGCCGCCGAGCACAGCAAGCAACCGAAGGTGGAACGAAGACTTAGCCTCGGGCAATTCGACGTCGAAAAGTCGTGTGGCCCGCGTCCCGTGCCGTCGTCGCAGCGCACCCGGGCGACACAGTCGGCAACATCGCCTGGGCGCCACCCGATTATTGCCGCCTGAGCCGACAGCGCCGGCTGTTCGGACGTTCAGTAGTTTCACCATGTTAGGACCAGGCCGACGTCAACGAGGAGGCGATCGAAATCGTCGGTGACTCCGTACGTCACCCCGGCTGTCGCTCGCCAGTTCGGTCCCAATACCCAGTGACCGTGAAGTGCGAAGTCCGTCACCGTGAACTCCTGCGACGAAATGTCGGCTTCGACGCTGCGAAACGAAACTGAAGGTTGCAGGTAGATCTCGTGCTGACGAATGGGGAAGTACGCCGCCGCCCGACCTCCGTACCCTGCGACGTCGTCCCCGAGCAGGTTGTAGACGTCGACAGAGATGCTCGCGTCTCGGACACCGAACAGTCCGCGGCGAGCGATGCCAGCCATCCAACGAAAACCGTCGCTCGAGTCACTCAAGGTGTAAGACACCTCTTCCGTGATAGTCCAGTGCTCGCCGAGCTGCTGGGTGGCGCCGAGCCAGTAGCGCCAGTATCCATTGTCAATGTACTCGCTCTCGTCGAGCACGATCTCCGGGACCAAGTCTCGTTGCGCTTCTATGTCGGCAAGCTCGAAGTGATCGAGCCCAGCGCGAAGCGTCCCGACCCACGTCTCGCTCCAATGCGACGACAAGTTCCAACGCGTGATGCGGGCGACGTCACGACTTTCGAAGCCGCCGACGTCAAAGTCGATCTCCGAACTCGAGTACAACGAGAAGTTGCCCATACGGCCGGTCTGGTCGATGAGGATGGCTAACCGGTCCGCTTCGCGTTCGTAGAGCGTCGCCATGAGACCGGCCGTCAGCGAGTAGCGGGTCGTCGCTCCGTCACCCGCCTCAAAGGTGGCGTAGGGGGCGAGCATGAGTTCCTTGAACGTCGGCTCGAGGTCATCGCGGGTCGGCTTGAAACCGAACAGCACTCCGGCTCGCACCGATTCGCTCACTTGCGACTCGCCCTGCAATCCATCGATGTATCCCACTGCGGGCAGCTCACGCGCCAAGAAGCGGCCGGCGCGTACCAGCCCTTTGTCTTCGAACCGGCGATAGAGCGAGAACTGATAGAGTTCGACATCGATCTCTTGGTAGTCGTCGACATCTTCGTACCCGCTTCCGTCTCGGTAGAACAGGTCACCCGACCACTCGAACGCCCACGGCGTGCCGTCCATGCGTTGAACATTACCGGACGTGCTCAAACGAGTGCGACGATAGTCGAGGTCGTTCTCCGTCGTCGACTGGTGCAGCTGCCGTAGTGAGAGTCGCCCGCTGAACAGGTTCCGCGCGTCGGTAACTCCGACGAGTCCCATTCGCGGCTGCGCTAGAAGCGGCTCGAAGGTCGTTCGAGGAGCTTGCTGAGCGTCGACCCCGGAGTCGCTTCCGACCGGCTGCAGTGGGGTGTCGAGGATGAGCGTCAGCGCATCGCCACTCGTCAACGCCTCGTCGCCTTGGCGCGTCAGTCGAAGGTACGACGACTTTCGCGCGACACTGCTCACCTCGATCCGGCCGAGACGGCGACCGTTGAGTTCCAAGAAGCCGGTTTGCCCTTTACTCAACCCATGTTCGAAGCCGCGGTCGACGAACAGGCCGTCCGTGGTGGTATAGAGCAATTGGCAATCGAGCTCGGTCTCCGGCGGTGCGCTATCCGCAACATCACTCTCTTCGGTCGCCGGGTCGTTCCCCACTTCTGGAACTCCCACGGAATCCGGGGACTGAGCGAACGCGAGTCCCGCACCGCAATGCAACAGAACCAGCAGCGGCAAGAGCACAGACAGAACCAGTCGCACTGCGCGGCGCATCAGTTGCTCCACGCCGTCGTGTTGTGGCACGTCACGCAGTTGGTCGAGAATCCGCTGGTGACGTGATTGGCCGCGCCGGTGTAGTCGGGTAGGTGGCAAGCGACGCAATCCTGCGAGATCGGTACCGCGAGTCCGCCCGGGTGACACGCGTTACAGTTCTGGGCCACGTGGGCACCGTCCAACAAGAACGCGTTGTGAACGAAGCCGACCGCGACCCAGTTGGCCTGCGAGTGACACCGTTCACACCCGACCGCCCAACCGTTGATCACATGGTTCGGCTGCGCCAGCGCCGCGTCCTTCTGGTGACACAGGTGGCACTCGGCCGGCGCCCCGGCGTACTCGCCGACGCGGGAACGCACATGACAACTTTCACACGGGGTCACGGCGTGCGCGGCGACGAGCGGGAACCGCGTCCGCGCGTGATCGGAGACCGCGCCGATCGCCGACCAGGTCGACTCCACATGACAACGTTCACAGTCGAGACCGAGATTGCTTTGGTGGGGATCGACGTGACAGCCGCCACAGCCGCGATC
The DNA here is from genome assembly GCA_021776775.1 of Planctomycetota bacterium. Taxonomy (GTDB): domain Bacteria; phylum Planctomycetota; class UBA8108; order UBA1146; family JAJFFE01; genus JAJFFE01. The sequence continues at coordinate 10,879 of JAJFFE010000300.1, forward strand.
GAGGTAGGCACCGACCGGACCGCGGTCGTTGTGGCAACGCAAGCAGTTCGCTTCGGAGTGCGCGCCGGAGAGCGGATATCCCGTCACTGCCTCGTGGTCGAACTCGAAGTCGTCACGGATGGTCTTCCAGTCCTCGGGGATGTGACACAAGCCGCAGTCGCCGGGGAAATTCGTGTGCGGAACCATCAGCCCCCACTGCTGGCTCCAGCCGTGACGCGGGACCGCGTGATTACAGGCGACGCCGAGCAACGCGAGAAAGCTCGCGATCGCGCACACCTTCAGGCAGAGCTCAGCGCGGTTTCGGCGCTTCGACCTCATGGCAACTCCGGCACTCGATACCGAGTGGCTTGTATTGGATGAACTCAGACCCGTCCTCCTGAGACGTCGGGAGGTGACAACTCGAACAGAGCAACTTCGCGTGCGCGCCCGTGAGCTTGAACCTCGACTGTCGCTCGTGATCAAAGTCGACGCTGAGCCACGTCTCGTCCGAGGTGTGGCAAGACTCGCACCCGGCGTAGTCGGCAAACTGACCGCGGTGATTGTCTTCGTGACATGAAGCGCAAGCCTGCGGAGTGCCGACGAACCGCTGAGCGACGACCTCGCTTCCGTCCGCCGCTTGCATTGGCACGCTGAAGTGACAGCCTCGACAGTCGGCTCGCGCGTGCGCGCCGGTCAGAGGCACGCCGGTACGAGCGGCGTGATCGAACGGTTCGATCTCGAAGGTGTCGCTCTCGGGGCGGTGGCAACTCGTACAGTCACCGGCGGCGAGCTTGGCCGCGAACTGACCGGCGTGCGGATCGTCGTGGCACTGCTGGCAAGAGTGAGTCGTGCCGGAAAATCGTCGCTCGCCGCTCTCACTCGATCGCTCGTGACAGCTACTACAGGCGACGCCCAGGTGAGCGCCGACGAGGGCGAACTCCTTGGCGTGTGCATCGTGCCCGAACGTCGACGGTGCGAAACGCTGCCGCTCGTGACAGTCGAGACAGCGATCGTAGCGCCCGGCGAACTGCCCCTTGTGAACGTCTTCGTGGCAGCCCGAACAGGTATCTTCGAATCGTCGATACCCGACCGCACTCGGGTTGGGGTGACGCTTTGCAAACGGAAGCCCCGGGGTGTGGCACTTCGAGCAAGCCACGTCGGAGTGTGGATCGTCGAGCCGGAATCCCACCTGCGCGTGAAGCTCGGGCGTCATGGTCTCGGCCGCGTTCGTCCAGTGAGGATCGTCACCCGGGTGACAGACATCGCACGTCACGTCGAACTCGGCTCGGTGCGGAGCCTGGTGACACTCGACGCACGATCGACCGCGAAGCGTGTCGAACGGGAACGCGTCGGACCGTGCGCGTCCAGCCTTCAGTCGGTCACGCCTCTGTGACTCACTCACAGGGGCGGGGAAAGTGTGGCAGCTCGCACAGTCGAGGTTGTCGTGTCCGCCGGCGAGCGCAAAGTGCTCGGCGTGATCGAAGAACTCGGGAGGATCGAAATGGTTCTGACCGTGGCAACTCCCGCACTTCTCAACATGACCGCCGGAGTGCGGGTCGTCATGGCAACTCGAACAGGTTTGGTCTAGACCGAGGAAGGTCTGATGCCGGGTTCGATCCGGGAACTGCGGAAGCTGAAACGATTCTTCACGGTGATCGACGTGGCACTGATCACAGGTCAGCTCGGTGTGATCGCCCTTCAGAGCAAACTCCACATGCGGATGTCGAAACGCGGCGGCAACCTGCGCACCCCAAGACAGCCGGCTGGTGATCGGGAAACCCTCGCCAAGGTGCTCCGGATGGCACGAGCCACAGGTGGGGTTGTCGGGATCCGTCAGCGTCGCGTGGTAGCCGCGTCGATCTTGGAGCTGCGCGGAGATTTCCTCGTGGCAGCTCAGACATCCGTCCGCGAGCCCCGTCTCGGTGTGGCATGTGGCGCAGCCCTCGGGGCGCGTCAACAACTCGACCGCCGCGTGCGTGTGCGACATTCGTCCCGGAACCGGAGCGCGTAGCGACAACTGCCAACAGACGAGGAACACCAGCGTCGTTCCAACAAACAGGTGAGTTCGAGGATGCCACAACATCAGCTATTGCCTCCCCCGAATAGATCACCGAACTCCATAGCCACGGCAATATGGAACACGATGGCACTCCACATGACGATGGCGAGCCAACGGTGCGCGAACCGCCACGCGCCGACGAGTCGTCGAATCTCGCGATGACGAACGAACCACTGTCGCTCACGACTGACGCGGCGAAGCAGAATGAGAATGGTCCGCGCCTCGTGGCCGGAGCCAAACTTGGAGTGGACTCGGTCTTGGAGTTTGCCCAGCTCTTCGCGACTTTCGCGATCGCCCATGATCACGCGAACGACCGCGGTGAGGAGCCACGGTTCGCGGCGCGCAGTCGGTGGTGTGACGTCGTCGAGGATATCGTCCGCGTCGACGCCCATTTCGATCAGCTTGCGGCGGTAAACGTGGAGTCGACGCTGCAGGTCTTCGAGTTCAACTTCGCCCCCGCTCGACGCTTTAGGGACGTACATGAGCAAGTAGCGGCCGGCGACGCCGCTGCCGACGACGATGAACATGCCGAACAAGGCCAACCCACCGAGCACGCTCGTCGGAACGAACGCCGCGTGAATCATGATCAAGGCCGGCCCGATCAACCCGGTGACGACATGAAACCGCAACCAACCCGGCAGCGTGCGCGGGCCAAAGTGGCCGACGAGCCGCTTGCGAATCAGATACACCATGCTGGCTGCCATCACTGCGGTTCCGCCGATGCCCAGCGGTAGTCCGATAGAACCCGAGGAGCGGAGCGCGCTGTGGAACGCATGAAACGGTCGCGATCCAGTCGGCAGCTGGTAGTACGGCCACCCCACGGCCACGATTACTCCGAGGATGCCCACCACCAGCGCGCCGCCGATACGCAACGTTCGCGAAAGAGTGACGCGTCGCGACTCGGCCTCGAGTTCCTGATCGATCTCCGCCGAGAGTTCATTCTCGAGATCGCGCAGGCGGCGCAGCTCAGCCGCACGAGCGGCACGATCCCGGTCTTGGCGCTCCTGATCGAGCTTGTCGCGCTGGCGTTGGAGTTCGCGCTTGAGTTCCTCGGTTTCATCGAGGACAGCCTCCGGAATGGCAAACACGTCGTACACGCCCTGCGCCGCGAGATCGTCGTCGAAATCGTCGAGATCCACCCCGTCCGGCAACAGGATGATCGGAACGTCGTCGGACTCGTAGGGGTCGCCGTCGCGTTCGCTCATGCGACCTAGACCCCCAACTCTTTGGAGCGCTGAGCAGCCGGCTGTTCACCCGCACCGAGGTCTTCACCGCCGAAACGGATTCCGACGCCACGAAGGAACACGTACGGAGGCTCGCCGCCGGCGAACACGAAGACATACGCGTTGGCAAGCTCGACCGATTTCTCGACACCTTCGCGCGTGACACTGAGATGGACTGAATCGAGATCGATGCGTTCGACCTTCGATTCGAACAGAACGCGGACCCGCTTCTCTTTGACGTAGGTCTCGATGCGTTCTCGATTGCGCGCTTTGAGTCGGAAGAAGTCCGAGCGGCGATAGGAAAGGGTCACGGTATTGCCGGACTGATCGGCAAGCCCTGTCGCCGCTTCGATCGCGCTATCCCCGCCGCCGACGATCAAGACTTTCTCGTTGCGGTACGACGCCGCGTCGATCAACTGGTACTGGACCTTCTCGTGCTCCTCGCCGGACACTCCCAGCTTGCGGGGAGCACCCCGGCGGCCGAGCGTCAGCACCACCCGACGAGCGTGCACGTCACCGTGACTGGTCCGAGCAACGAAACAATCAAGCTCACCCTCGAGACCGGTCAAGCTCACTCCGGTTTCGATGAGAACCTCGTGCTTCTCGATCAACTTCATCCAGAAATCGATGAGGTCCTCTTTGACGAACTCCTTCTGAGTCACGCGACCATGGAGCGGAAGCGAAACCTCGCCCACGATGGTCAGCTTGCGACGAGGGTACTTGCGGACCGTTCCCCCGATTTCCTCGCGGTCGATCGTGCGATAGGACAAGCCGCGCTTCTTCGCTTCGAGAGTCGCGGCGAGACCGGCCGGTCCGGCTCCGACGATCAAGACGTCAACCGGGGATTCCTCACTCCGGCCGGTTCCGGAGGGGATCCGCGGCTCGGACGTTTCGGACAGGTCGGCGGCAATCTCGCCGATCGACTTCACGCCTTGGTCGATAGCGATGCGAATGAGTGCGAGCCCGCCGAGTTCCCCGGCGATCCAAACGCCCGGACGCGACGTCTGCAGTCGATCGTCGAGTAGCGGAATGTCATCGCGGTGAGAAGTGTCGCCCAATCCGACCTCGATCGCTCCGACTGGGCAGACGTCGGCGCAGAGCGCGTGACCGATGCAGCGGGATCCATGGATCACCCGGGCGACACCGCCGACGAGGCCTATCACTTGCTCTTCCGGGCACGCTGCGATGCAACTGCCGCAACCGATGCAGGATTGAATGTCGATGTGGGGGTACTGCGCAACGGCGCGATCGGTGCCACGCTCTTGCGCTTCGTACAGTGTGGCGAGTACTTCGTCGCGTTGGTTTTCATCGATACGGCGCTGCCATCTCCCGAGAAGGAAGATCACCACCACCAACGACGAAATCAGACCCAAGGCCGCCACTACATCCACGTGATCGCCACTCCCCGTACCCCGTGCCACCCAGAACGCAAGACGGGTCGCAGCAGATTCGGAGCCGACCCGTGCTCTTTCATCGGCATTTGCAGGTGAACAAATCGAGGAGCGGAATCCCTGAGACCACTAGTGTCGGACCCGCCCTAGCTTGCGAATCAAGTTCCGGAAAGATGGCCCGGGCCCGATACCTTCACTCTCCGCAGATGCCCGACTGCGTGAGGGAGTCCGAAAAACAAGATTTCCAGGAGCGTCGGATTGCCGGACGCGGCTACAGGAATGGACCGGTCAACGAAACATCGCGGTCAACGCGACAACGACTCCGAGTCGGGATCGGGGCCCGCGACCCACGCCTTTGGGAACTCACTTTTGACTGTCGCGCTGTCACCGTGCCATTCGACAAGGCCCAAGCCCAACGGATAACCTCGGTGACGAACGATCGCGCACCCGTCCCCGTCGCAATCGACAAGGCAGCGAGCGTCGACCTCGAGGGACTGACGCCTCTGGTACGCCTCCGCCGCGATGCGATCGACTTCCACCACCCAGCGCTTGGCGAACCGTCCAAATAGCAACGCACCGGTCGTCGACATTCGATGGTACGACTGCATCAACTCGAGCCCCCCGGTCACCGGCGTGGGTCGAGACGACACGACGTGGTCGA
>JAJFFE010000004.1 GCA_021776775.1 Planctomycetota bacterium
CCGGCGCTCGAAGAAGGCATTGCCAACTTGCAACGCCACATCGAAAACGTCGCCAAGCACGGTGTGCCGGCCGTCGTTGCCGTGAACCGCTTCCCGACCGACACCCCCGGCGAGATCGAGGCGGTCCTCGAACTAGCCAAGAAGGCGGGCGCCGAGGCGGCCGTCATCTCTGACGTGCACGCGCGCGGTGGCGCCGGCGGCGAAGAGTTGGCACATGCGGTGGTGGAAGCGTCCAACAAGCCGAGCGATTTCAAACTGCTCTACCCGGACGACGCTCCCATCCAGAAGAAGATCGAAACGGTCGCGAAGGAAATCTATCGAGCGGACGGTGTCGACTTCATGCCGGCTGCTCGGATCGCCATGAAGCGGTACGAGAAGATGGGCATGGGCAAGCTGCCGGTGTGCATGGCCAAGACGCAGTACTCCTTCTCGGATGATCCGAAGAAGATCGGTGCACCGACCGGCTTCCGAATGAAGATTCGCGAGCTACACCTGAGCGCGGGCGCCGGCTTCCTGTACGCCATCTGCGGCGACATGATGACCATGCCGGGCTTGGGATCGCAGCCAGCGCTGCTGAAGATCGACCTCGACGAAAATGGCCAGATCCAAGGGCTGTTCTAAGACTCCGGTCGGCAGTAAAGACTGAAACGACACGGTACTTCCTTCGAGCCCGAGTTCGGGCCCCACACGGGGCTGGCACTCGGGCTCCATTCGTAGAGCGGACAAGTCTTCATGACTCTTCCTCGGATCGGTTGGATCGGAACGGGCGTGATGGGCCAGTCGATGGTTCGTCAGCTCCTCGGCGCGGGATACGCGGTCACGGTAACGACGCGCACCGCCTCGAAGGCGGACGCGCTGCTCGGTGAAGGCGCTACGTGGGCCGACAACGCTCACGAAATCGCGGCGACGTGCGACGTCGTCTGCACCATGCTCGGCTATCCGACCGACGTGCGATCGGTGTTCCTCGGACCCGACGGTTTGTTCGCGGCTGAGCCGTGCGCGACGACACTCGCCATCGACTTCACCACCAGCGAGCCGAGCCTCGCCAGCGGAATTCACGACGCGGGCAAAGCGCGCGGCATCGCCGTGCTCGACGCGCCGGTGTCAGGAGGCGACGTCGGGGCTCAGAACGGTACGCTGTCCATCATGGTTGGCGGCGACCGATCGGCGTTCGATCGCGCCCAACCGATCTTCGACGTCTTGGGATCGACCATCGTCCTGCAAGGCGAAGCAGGCAGTGGGCAACACACCAAGATGGTCAACCAGACGTTGATCGCCACCAACATGATCGGGGTGTGCGAGGCGCTGCTCTACGCGGAGCGCGCCGGGCTGAACCCAAAGCGAGTGCTCGAGTCGGTTAAGAGCGGCGCCGCCGGTTCGTGGTCGTTGTCGAACCTAGCCCCGCGAATCCTTGACGGAGACTTCGCCCCCGGGTTCTTCGTCGAACACTTCATCAAGGACCTCGGCATTGCGCTAGGAGAAGCGGAGCGGATGCAGGTGGCGCTTCCCGGGCTCGCGCTCGCCAAGCAGCTCTACGAAGCGGTGCGCGCCCAAGGGAACGCGCGCGCCGGCACGCAAGCGTTGTATCTAGCTCTGAAACGATTGAACCAAAGAGAAGCGTAGCTCACTTGCGGTGAACGAACTCGAGGGCGACGAGATACATCGCCCAGAATCCCGAGAGTCCCGCGAAGGTCCAGAACAGTCCGCGGTGACCGACGATCAAGGCGCCGACCAGACCGGCACCGAAGGCGAGAATCGGGAACCCGAGCAAGATCCAACGTCCGTCGATGCGTTTCGCTTCGGGAAAATCGCCGCCCCCGGGATGGCCGTCGTCGTGAGTCGAATCGTCAAGCGGTGTCGAACTCATCACTCGGTCACTCTCCGGGCGCCGATCGGAGCGTCGCCTCCCCCACTGATGCCATCACCACTGGTCGACTGGCCGTTCTTCGAATCTCCGTTGACGTGACGCTGACTCCAATACCGCTGCGTCACGAGCCCCACAACGAACGCGAAGCCGATGGACAACGGCAGCAGCCACCACTCTCGAATGAACTCGATCACGACGAACCCCTAACCACTACCGAGCTAACGCGTGCACTGATACGCGAACGCCGGCGGAAAGTTTCCCCAGACGATCGGTGTCGTTTCGACGCGACGGAAACGCGACTCGAGCATGCGCCGAAAGCGACGCCCCTTCGACATGTAGTTCGGTCCGAAGTAGGCGAACGTACAGAACCAGCCGCCGGGTCGGAGGGATCTCACGATCGCCCGAAGCAATCCTTCTTGCAGCTCACGTTCGAAGCCGGCCCACGGAAGTCCCGAGACAATGTAGTCCGCGCCGTCGAATCCCCGATCAATCAGAAGCTGATGCGTCTCCTGCGCACACCCGGTGATCACTTCGATGGTGGGGAAGCGCGCTTGCAGGTGCTCGGCAAACTCGGCGCTGCGCTCGATGGCGATGGTCCGCGTGTCGGGCCCCACCGCGTCGACGATGGCCGCCGTGATCGACCCTGTGCCCGGCCCCAACTCGACCACCACTTCAGCGCCGGCGAGATCGAATCCGTCGATCATCCGCTCGGCCAACGCTCGCGAACTGGGAGCGACCGCGCCGACTTGGACCGGCTTGGACACGAACTCGCGTAAGAACTTGAGGCGTGCGGCCTGCGTCATCGGATCTCCTCAGGGGGTCAGTCCATCTGGGCCCCTCCGTCGAATCGGGGCCGAAGTATCGCAGGCCACAACGACTCGCGATAGGTCTCGGCCTCACGTCACGACACCGGATCTCAGAAAATCTCAAGACCGTCGCTTGAGCCTCCGATAGTCCTACTATAGGCTACGTACGTAGCCCATAGTAGAAACAGGAGAGCCGCCTTGAACGACTCTGGACGAACTCCGAGCGATCCGCC
>JAJFFE010000031.1 GCA_021776775.1 Planctomycetota bacterium
ACGGGCGGGGTCCGCCGAGGCGCCCCGCCCGAAGAACCGAGTATCGTAGCCCGTTCCGGTCGAATCGATAAGCCCGACCTGGTCACTAAAGGCGGCCAAGTCCGCGGCTGGCCCTATGACCAGCTAAGGGAAATCACCGACTCGAGAGAGCCGCCGTCGATCCCATTGCAGCGGGTCGAGCTCCGGCCGAGAATGGGGGTGTCTTCACCGATAGGAACCTCCAGTGTCCGCAGCCAACCGCGTTCGCTATTGCCTGCCCATCCATAGCGTCACGCTGGCCGATGCGCGAGCGACCATGGCGCGGCTCGGACCTCGCTACGACTTGTTCGAGCTATGGATCGACACCATGGCCGGCTGGAGTCCAGCCGATCTCGACGCGCTGTGCCGGTCTCGGCCGGGGCAGTTGATTCTCGTCTGGGGTCGCGGTCGGTCCCCGCGCGATCGCCGGTCGTTCGACGTGTCGGCGCTGCTCACCCGGCTCGCTCCGCTCCGGGTCACGATCGACCTCGACCTCGATCGACAACCGACCGACATCGAGTTCTGGGTGACTCTCGAGCGCGCGGCCAAACTGGTCGTCTCCCATCATGACTACGAAGAGACGCCGGACCGGGCCGGACTTACCGAGCGGGCGGACCGAGCGACCGCCGCGGGGGCAAACGTCGTCAAGATCGCCACCCACTGCCGCTCACCTGAGGACGCCGTTCGGCTGCTCGACCTCCAACTGGAGCTGGCGCGAGCCGACCGACGCCACGTCGTCTTAGGTATGGGCGAACCGGGAGCGATCACCCGAGTCTTCGGCACGCTCTGGTCGAACGAATGGATCTACGCCCCCGAAACGACCGCGGCGGAGTCCGCCCCGGGCCAGCTCACTCGCGATCAGCTCGGCGTCATCTTCGGCGCTTTGCAGCCGGAAGACCGCGAGTAGTACACCACGCGCCGAAACCGGCGGCGATCAGCAGTCGAGACAGCGGATCTCGTCGAAGATGTCCGATTCCGAGTCCGCGGTGTCGATGGCGAAGTTGATCAGGACCCGGGCCGCCTTAGAGGCGTCGTCGAGGTCGTACTTCTTCGCCATCGCTTCGAGATACTTGTGCTGCTTCTCTTTCAGCTCGATCGTGTACGGGGTGTTCTTTGACACGGGGGATCCTCCTGGAAGTCGCTATCAAGAAACGGGTTCGGGTCGGCCGAGGTTATAACCGGCGCCGGTCGATTCCGCCCGCGGTTTCGCATACGATACCCTGCCAAATACGCCCCGACGGAGGACCCGAGCATGACCGCAGCAAACCAGTACGGCTCTAAAGAGCAGATTTCGACTCCCCTCGGCGATCGCACGGTGTACCGCCTCGACGCCCTCGCCAAGGCCGGCCTCGGTGATCCGAACCGGCTGCCGTACTCGATCCGAGTTCTGCTCGAGTCGTGTCTTCGGAACATGGACGGGCACGTCGTCACTGAATCGGACGTCGCCGCGCTCATCGGCTACGACGCCAAAAACGTCGGCGAGACCGAGATCGCGTTCAAGCCCGGTCGGGTTGTGCTCCAGGACTTCACCGGGGTACCCGCCGTGGTCGATCTAGCCGCTATGCGTTCCGCCGTGGTTCGCATGACGGGCGACCCGGCCTCCGCTCAGAAGGTCAATCCGTTGGTCCCGTGCGACCTCGTCATCGACCACTCGGTACAGGTCGACGCGTTCGGCTCGGCCGACGCGCTGCAGATCAACAGCAAGATGGAGTTCGAGCGCAACCGCGAACGGTACGAGTTCCTCAAGTGGGGACAGCAAGCGTTCCAGAACTTCCGCGTCGTCCCCCCGGCCACGGGGATCGTGCACCAAGTCAACCTCGAGTACTTGGCCAAGACGGTGTGGGATTCGGGCGACACGCTCTACCCCGACTCGCTGGTCGGAACCGATAGCCACACGACCATGATCAACGGACTCGGCGTGGTCGGTTGGGGCGTCGGCGGCATCGAAGCCGAAGCGGTCATGCTCGGCCAGCCCATCTACATGCTGGTGCCCGAGGTGGTCGGCTTCCGTTTGGACGGTAAGCTGCCCGAGGGATGCACCGCGACCGACCTCGTATTGGTCGTCACCGAGATCCTCCGCGAGCACGGCGTGGTCGGCAAGTTCGTCGAGTTCTTCGGCCCCGGCCTCGACTCCATGCCACTGGCCAACCGAGCGACCATCGCCAACATGGCGCCCGAGTACGGCGCGACCATCGGCTTCTTCCCGATCGATGACCAGACCTTGCACTACCTCGAGCTGTCGGGACGCGACGAGAAGCTCATTCAAACGGTCGAACAGTACGCCAAGCTGCAGGGGCTGTGGCGCGACGACTCCCAGGCCATCGTCTACTCGTCAGAGCTGTCGCTCGACATGAGTACGGTCGAGCCGTGCCTCGCGGGACCGAAGCGTCCACAAGATCGCATCAACTTGAGCGCCATGAAGAAGACGTGGCAAACGGCCCTCGCCGACACGTTCGGCAAAGACAACGCCACCCCCGGAACGCCGGGGGATTTGAACGGCCACCGCTTCGACCTCGACGACGGCGACGTTTGCATCGCCGCGATCACGAGGTGCACCAACACCAGTAACCCAAGCGTCATGGTCGGCGCCGGCCTGGTGGCGCGCAAGGCGCGTGCGAAGGGGCTCAACCGTAAGCCGTGGGTCAAGACGTCGCTCGCCCCGGGATCGAAGGTCGTCACGGAGTACCTCGAGAAGGCGAAGCTCCTCGAAGATTTCGAGGCACTCGGCTTCTTCAACGTCGGCTACGGCTGCACCACCTGCATCGGTAACTCGGGACCGCTACCCGCCGAGATCAGCGCCGCGATCAACAAAAGCGACCTGGTCGCCGCATCGGTGCTCAGCGGTAACCGAAACTTCGAAGGGCGGATCAGTCCCGACATTAAGGCGAACTACCTCGCTAGCCCGCCGCTGGTCGTGGCGTACGCCATCGCGGGAACGGTGGACATCGACTTGCTGAACGAGCCGCTCGGCGAAGACGCGTCCGGCCAGCCGGTCTACCTCAAAGACATCTGGCCGTCGCAAGCGGAAGTCGCCGAGGTCGTCGCGTCGTCGGTCAACCGAGCGCAGTTCGTCGAGCAGTACGGCAACGTGTTCAAAGGCAGCGACGAGTGGCGCGACATCGAATGCGCCACCGGCCCGATCTACTCCTGGCGCGACGACAGCACCTACATTCAGGAGCCGCCGTTCTTTGTCGACCTCACCCCCGATCCGTCGCCGATCGAGCCGATCTCCGGCGCCCTCTGCCTCTGTAAGCTCGGCGACTCGGTCACGACCGACCACATCAGCCCCGCCGGAGCCATCAAGAAGGACAGCCCCGCCGGTCTATTCCTCACGGAAAGCGGAGTCGAGCCGAAGCTGTTCAACAGCTACGGATCACGTCGCGGTAACGACCGAGTGATGACCCGCGGAACATTCGCCAACGTCCGGGTGCGCAACCAACTCGCCCCCGGCACCGAGGGCGGCTGGACCACCGACATCACCGACGGCAAAGTGAAGAGCATCTACGACGCCGCCCTCTCCTACCGCGCCGCCGGCACCCCGCTCGTCGTCCTGGCCGGCAAGGACTACGGCATGGGAAGCTCCCGAGACTGGGCCGCCAAGGGAACGTTCCTGCTCGGCGTCAAGGCAGTCATCGCCGAAAGCTTCGAACGCATCCACCGATCGAACTTAGTCGGCATGGGCGTGCTACCACTCTGCTTCGAAGAAGGACAAACCGCCGACACCCTCGGCCTCGACGGCACCGAGTCCTTCGCCGTCGCCGTCGACGACAAGGTCACCCCCCGAAGCAAGATCACCGTGACAGCAACCAAGTCCGACGGCACTGAAGTCGCCTTCGCCACGTTGTGTCGCATCGACACCCCAGTCGAAGTCGAGTACTACCGCAACGGTGGGATCTTGCACACGGTCCTGCGCCGCATGGCGCAGGACGAAGCGAAGGCCTAACGTCGACATAGTTAGTTGGATTACAGGACGGGTGCAGCGGCGCCCGTCCGTCGTTCCCACCCGTCGATGTTGCGGGCGCCGGGCCCCGCGACCACCCCCACTCGAGCACGAGCTGCGCCACGACACGCTCGTCTCCTGCACGTGCGTCGATTCTGTTGTCGTCTCCGTGAAATCGACGACGCACTGTTGGATCGTTTCGAAGCACACTATGGTCTTCGCATCTACCGTTTACACTTGTTCGCAAGGATTACTCCGCGCCGCACAAGACTCCGTTGCTAGCCTCCTACTCACCCCCACAACCCCAACTGGCAAAAGACTCGGTCCCTCGTCAGCAATAACACAGTGCGACTCGAGGGCGGACTCGCCGGAAACACAAGCGAATATCTTCGACCCTGATCGAACCCTCTTCGGCCCCACGAGGTCACAATTACGCGGGCGAGCCGAATACTAATGACTAGGTTCGCCAACACGAGGGTCATCACCAGAGGGGACAGCCATGTCTATTCATGTCATGAAGATGCAAGAACGCCACATGAAGAAGGGCGAGGGCCTAATTGTCAGGCCGTTGCCGAGGGACGTCTGTGGCACCGCTGCCAAACTGGAACAAAAGCTTCCGGAGGACCTCGAGGATCGCAAGCACGTGATTCACGCCCTTCTAAGCTGTGCAGCCCTTGTTAGTGCCGAGGACAAGTGGCACATATTCATCCTTTTCGATGGTCCGGATCAGAGGCGATTCAAGAATGCGTACTGGATCTCGAGCTCGCGCAAAGCAGGCGCGAGCGGACTGGCGTCAAAATTCAAGAAGGAACAAAGGCAGGCACAGGCTTCCCAATTCGTGATCGCGAAGGTATGGAAGTCGATCACAGGAGGCTGGCAGTTCAAGGGCCCGACCAGGTTCCAGCAGTTTCGACTCAGCCACAAGCACGCAATAAAGTCGTCGATCAACGCGGGAGGAAGCTCCCACGACGCGATTCGATTCCGGGCAGAGGCGCAGGCTGAGACGACACGAATGATGATGGATGAGACCGCGTGACGCATTCGTAACGCTGGCACCGCGAGCACCAGACACGATCACGACTCGGACCCCGGAGTAGTCGGTCGCTCTGAACTGGAGAATCAGTCTCAGTCCCGCTCGATCAATTCCGTCGTTCCCGCTCCTCCGAAGCCTGTGCCGCAGGACGGTCGACGAGGCTGAACGTTGACTAGCCCGGGCGAAACGTCAGAGGCACGGTGCGCGGCGGTCTTCGACGGAATGGGCTTTCGCGCCGGGACGATGTTGGAGACCGGGACGGCCGCGAACGTCGGACGGGCGGATCGGGGCGTGTCCGAACTGTTCGGGGCGCCAGCGAACGGGGCGGATGACTCGGGAGCCGACTCGTCTGGCCCAGAGGTCGACTCTTTGTTCGATTCACCGATCGATGAACAACGAGAAGCTAGCCATCCCGAGCGCAGCATGCTGACTCAGCTCGTGCAAACGATGTCGAGGTCGACGCGGCGGAGCCCATTCCAGATGTCCCTGCCGAACCGGATCGGTACGTCCCGACCGGGCTCCGTGACGAGATTCTTCACCGTGCCCAATATCGTTGCGAATTCGTGAGCGATCGCGGCACGCGGTGCGAAATGCGCACGGGACTAGAGATCGATCACATCGATCCGTTCGCGAAGGGCGGAGCTACAACCGCAGACAATCTTCGTTGCCTGTGTCGTGCTCACAATCAACGGCACGCCGAACGGTCCTACGGGAGTGCTTTCATACAAGAGAGAATCATGGCCAGCCAACAGAGCAGGGGACGCCCGGGTTCGGATGGACTTCGAGGAACGAGGAAACGAGGAAGTACTGTGGCCTGACTTCGACGAGGCGTCGCAGCTAATAACGAGCGGCGTTCGAAGCCGGTCACGGATCACGCCGCCGAGCGAACACTTCTCATCGCCCAACGCGCCCCGCAAGCATCGGGCACTCCCGCTGCCGATCGCACGGAGCAGAATCGGACACGCCCCGATCCGCCCGTCCGACGTTCGCGGCCGCGCCGGTCTCCAACATCGTCCCGGCGCCAAAGCACACCCCTGCCTCATAGTCGGTGGCGAGCAGAAGACTCGGCCATCTGCAACCCACTGGTGTTCGAGCCACGCCACGATGCGCCACGCCAGGGCAGGATGCGCCCTGGTGACTGCGCGTGCGCTTAAGCTCCAACCTATGAGCCCGGGCTAGTCCGAGCTGTCCAGGCTAAGTGTGGTGTCTCGTATGTTCGGGCGAACAATCCCTCGAGCCGGTGCGCGCTCTGGCTAGCGGCTCGGCCCAGCCGTAGCTCGTTATCGTTCACAAGATCACCGCGTGCCGGTCTCGACGACCCGTTTCGATCACTCGCCCTGCCGCGTGCGCCACGACTCGAGGGCTTGCCGTACTGTCTCGGTTTGGATGTCGACGGTGTCGCGGATCTCTCGCGCATAGCCACCCCCCATGGTGACGACGACGGGCAATGATTGCGCTTCGCATAGCTCGAACACTCGGCGATCTCGGCGCGCGAGTCCCTCCTTCGATAACGCCAAGCGGCCGAGTCGGTCGTCGTGGAAGGGGTCGGCGCCTGCGATGTAGAACGCGACTTGCGCCTGGGTTCGATCGAGCAGCGCGGGGAGGAAGGTATCGAGCTGTTCGAGGTAGGCGGCGTCGTCGGTTTTGTCGGCGAGTGCGACGTCGAGATCGCTCTCTTCTTTTGGAGACGGGTAGTTCCGGGCGGCGTGCATGGAGAAGGTGATCAGGTCAGCGTCGTTGGCTGCTAGCCGCGCGGTTCCGTTTCCTTGGTGGACGTCTAGATCGATGACCACCGCTCGCTGAAGCACGCCTTCTCGGCGAAGAACGCGCACGGCCACCACGATGTCGTTGAAGAGGCAGAAGCCTTCGCCGCGATCTTCGTAGGCGTGATGGGTGCCGCCGGCTAGAGAGACGGCCACGCCCTCCCCTAACGATGCTCGTGTGGCGGCGAGGGTGGCACCGCACGATCGGCGACCCCGTTCCACGAGTTCGGGGCTCCACGGTAGCCCCATGCGAAGCTGCGCGGCGCGACTCAAGGTTCCTTTGGTGATTTGCTCGAGGTAGTCGGCGGAGTGAGTGAGCGAGAGTTGCTCGTCGGTCGTTCCGTCCGGGACATGCCAACGTATGGCCGGGTCCGACCACGCTTCGATTCGGGCGCGCAACTCGCGGTACTTCTCGAGTGGGAACCGATGATCTTCCGGCAAGGGAAAGTCGAACGAGTCGGTGTGCCATATCCGCATCGCGCAGCCCTTCGGCGACTCGGTGTTTTGTGGCTCAGCACCCCAGTGGCTCAGCACCTCAGTGGCTCAGCGACTCAGCGGCCGAGCGCGGCAGGATCGTCGAACAGCACGCACTTCTCCGCGGCCACGCCTTCGAACGCACTCTTCATTCGCTCGCTCTTCAAATCCTCGTTGGACACATCGCGAATATAGATGGCCTCGACTCGGTCGCCAAACTTGCGAGCGATCGCGCCGTACACTTCGGGATCTCGTTCGGCCGAGTCACCGATCAAGATGTACCGTCGTTGCGGGTACGCGGTGATGATGGATGTCAGGCGCGCGATTTTCCGCGCCTCGGGTGATCGAAAGAGCGACCAGAACGTTCGATCCTTCAAGCGGAGACTCTGCAGGAAGAAGCTGCCCTCGGGGAACTTCTCTCGCACCAGGAACGCGGCTAGTTCTGGGTACAGTTGCCACGGCGAGGAGGAGACGTAGTGAAACGCGGCGCCGCGCTTGGCGAGGCGCGCGTAGAACTCAGACATGCCGTCGACGGCGCGGAACTCGCGCAGGAAGGTGTTGCGCAGCAACTCGCGCTTCTTCGTCACGTCGCTGTGCTTGATCGTATCGTCGAGATCGGAGATCACCGATAGCCCGCTCGCTTCGAGCAGCTGCACTCTTCCTTTGAAGACGCGCGCGTCTTGCGGATGGGTGATCGCTTCGACATCGAGCCACCGGTCTTGGGCGCCGCCAGGCGTAGTCTCGGGCTCGTTCGGCAGGTCGAGATCGATCGTCGCGTCGAAGTGGCCGCCCTTCTTCGATGGCGTCGAACGGAAGTCACGATCTGCGGCGCGCAGCGGGATCTCTTTCTTGCGTTCGTTGTCGGCGAGGAAGTACTGCGCACGGCGGCGAAAGATCCGTTCCTCGGCAGAGTCCGACCCTTCGTCGATCTCGTCGAGTTCCAGAACAGACGCCAAGGCGGCGAGCGTTCCGCGGCGCCACTTGGAGTCGGGCTCGAGTTCGAAAATCCAGCCGTGAACCGGCACGCGCCACGACCCACTCTCGAGCCGGGTCGCGCAGGTCGGAAAGAGAATCACCGATTCGTCCTTCTTGATCGGAGAGGAGATCTTCTTCGAGTCGGCGGTGTCCTTCTTGTCGTCGTCGGCAGCCGCGTTACACGAGATCACAAGCGCAGCAATCCAACAACCCGCGACGAAGCGCATCCACCGTGAGCAGACGGCAACCAAGCGATACGATCCGATCATTGCGGCCCCTCGATTTCGACTTCGATGCGCTTCGCCTCGACCGACAGCCGTGACGACGGGGCACGATCTTTCGGCCACCAACGGCGAAACTTCGCCAGCTCTTGCAAGGCGGCGTCTCGTTCACCGGTGAGCGCGGTCAGGCGAATGCGCTCTAGCCACGCGAAGTACGAGACCTCAGGCCAATCCGTGACACGAAGCTCGGAGTCGACCCAGCGCACCGATTCGGTGAGCGTCAATCCCTCCGCCGGTTCCTCCGACGCGCGCGCCGACCGAAGAGCGCTGAACCGGTTGTGCCACCGGGTGAACTCGGAGACCTCGGGCTCCCCGAGCGGCTCCACGGCGAACGGATCTGTCTCGATGTAGCCGAGCAGGAACAACGTCTTCGGATGATAGGGGTCGTGGTCTCGCGCGTTGTGCAGCGCCACCGCGGCCGCCGCCGGGTCGCCGGCAAGAATATGAATCGCCGCGCGCAACCGCTCGCCCCAACCGCGATCGAGCGGACGGGACAACTCCCCCGCTAGCTCGAGCGCTTCGTTGAACCGCCCCCCGATGGCGAGCGCCGCGGCCGCCGCTGCGTACGCCTCGACGGGGCCGAACTCTTCCGCGCTGCGATCGAGCGCCGCATCGAGATCTCCGTCTTGCAGGAAGAACGGGATGGTCAGGAACGCGACGGGACCTCGCAAGCGAAGCATCCAACCGGCGGGCGGCGTCAATGTGGTCGGGGGCGCTTCGAGCCGCCACCGGTAGAACTGCACGCGCCACCCGTCGTCACTGTCGTTGTACGCTTCGTAGCGACGGAACGCGGATTGGGCGTCGTCCATCTCTCCGTATCGATACGCGAGTGAGACGAGCGCCTGCGTGTAGTGGCGCACGTCACCGGGTGCATCGCCTCGGAGTCGACTCATCAAACTGGCGTCGGAACTTCGCGGGTCTTGCAGATCGAGCGTGAGATCGACGCGCCGCGCCACCCGATGGGATCGCTCCCAACGAGAACGACGATCCCGAGTCGGCGTGGTCAGCGTATCCCCGAGCACCTGACACAAACGACTCTCACGGTCTCTCAGGAGCGTCGCCGAAGTAGCGGCTCGATCGAACTCCCCGCGGGACAAACGAATTGCCGCTTCCCACGCGGTCGCCTCTGGAAAGGTACCGGCGGTCGTCTTGGCCTCTTGCAGCTTGGCGAGCGCAGTTTGAACGTCACCTGCTTCAGCGGCTCGGACACCAGCGACGAACGCCTCGAGCGCCGGCAAGCTACTGCACAGTGTCGTCGCTCGAACATTGGTCAGGCGCGTACGATCGCGAGGAGCGTTTCCGATGTCGTCGACGATCGCCGTCGCGAGATCGACCAGGCCGGACCCTCCGTCGACGGAACGCGACACGCCGTCGCGTCCAGTCCAAACCGCGGTGAACTGTCCGTCAACCGACTCCCAGTAGCCAGTCACCTTCGTCGATTGCGCGCTCTTGTCTTCCACCGAAAGATCGATCAATGCCGAGCCGGGGTCTTCACCGTTGACGTTCATGATGAGCAAGTCACGCAAGAGCGCCGTTCGCGCAGTCTCGGACTCCGGCCCCAGCCACGTTCCGATGACAATGCGTTCCGGGACGCGTTCTGCCTCGGCGACCGACGTCGACTTCGAGTCACCGCTCGCGGCACGTTTCGCTTCTTTGGGATCGTTCGTCAACCAGCGATCACGAGTCGCGTACGCGCCGACGGCCACACCGATGAGCAGCAAGACGGGGACGAGCCACCGCGCACTTCGCCCGGCGGGATTGCGGGCGTGGCGAGCCCATCGTGCGACCTCAGCGGCGGTCGGGCCGCGCTGGGCCGGGTCGATCGAGATCAACGAATGGATCGTCTGCGCCAGCGGTCCGGGAACGTTCGGCTCCCAGTCGCGAACGTTCTTGCACTCGTGTTCGTGAGCGCGACGCACCTTGGCCTCGTCACCGTCGGTGCCGTCGAACGGTAACTCGCCGGTGGCGATCTCGTAGAGCAACACGCCGAGCGCAAACAGGTCCGTTGTGATGCTTCGTGGAGCTCCGTCGAACAGTTCCGGGGCCATGTACGCCGGCGTCCCCCAGATTTCGTCTTCGTCGAACCCCTCGACCGTCGTCGACAGGCCGAAGTCGATGAGCTTCACTGTGCCTTCGCCCACCGTCAGCACGACGTTGTCGGCTTTGAGATCTCCGTGCACCAACCCCTGCTCGTGCGCGTACGCGACCGCGGCGGAAACCTTCTCGGTGTAGCGCAGCAGATCGGCCGGTTCGGCGGGATTGCCGCGCAGATGATTGCGTAGCGTCGACCCCTCGACCCACTCGAACGCGACGAACGCGCAACCCGTCGCGTCGTCGACGCCCGCTTGGTAGACCGCGGCGATTCCGGGATGCGACAGCTTTGAAGTGTTGCGAGCTTCGCCGATCAGCCGATCCGCGTAGGTCGCGTCATCGATGACCTTGAGCGCAACCGTTCGCTGAAGCGTGCTGTCGGTGGCTCGGTAGACAACGCCTTCCCCACCGCGAGCGGCGACACCTTCGATCTCGTAGTGCGCTATTCGTTCGAGGCTGACCCGTTCGATCCCGCCGTCCACATCACCGTCCGGCCCGCTCGATTCCGAGGTCGGTGGGAGCGAATCGTTCGGAGTATCGTCGTGCTCGTCGAGCAAGAATCTCTCTCCCTGGCGGTACGGTTGCCGCGTGAAGTGACGGTGGCTGGAATGGTTATACGTTCTGACCGAGTCCAACACTA
Source organism: Planctomycetota bacterium (assembly GCA_021776775.1). Lineage (GTDB taxonomy): Bacteria > Planctomycetota > UBA8108 > UBA1146 > JAJFFE01 > JAJFFE01. The sequence goes on from JAJFFE010000031.1 coordinate 11,216, forward strand.
GTGTCCTGGATCGGAGGGAGTCGAAGACGCTGCGCGTGCCGAGCGTCTCACTCAGGCTCGTGCGACCGCCGCTTCGATGATCACGGAAGCGAGATCGAGTCCCGTCGCCCGCTCAATGCCGTCGAGGCCAGGCGACCCGTTGAGTTCCAGGACCACGTCCCCATCGTCCGACGGCAAGATATCGACCGCGGCGACCTCCATGTTGAACGCTTCCGCCGCCCGAAGGGCAAGTTCGACCGTCGACCGATCAGGGTCCCAAACGGTGGTGGTCGCCCCCTGGTGGTGGTTCGATCGAAAGTCCCCGGGCAGGGCGCGCCGCTCGACCGATGCGGCGACGGCGCCTGCCACGACCAAGAGCCTGCGATCGCTGCCCTCCGCCTCGGCGACGAACCGTTGGATCAAGACGTCGCGGTTGAGGTAGAGGAGCGCTTCCACAATCGACACCGCCGACGGCAACGATTCGGCGAGCACTACTCCTTGCCCTTGCGATCCGGAGATCGGCTTGACGATGACCGGAGCACCGCCGACCGCCGCGACTGCGTCTTCGATCTGGTCGAGGTCCTTCACGAAGACCGTGGGCGGCACTGCGATCCCGACCTGTCCGAGTCGCTCGAGTGATCGCTGCTTGTCACGACTCAACTCCATCGCCTCGCTCGAGTTCAAACAGGGAACCCCCATGCGCTCGAACGCTCGCAGCGCGGCGAGCCCCAGCGACGTCATGAAGGTCCCGACCCGTGCGATAACGACGTCGGGTCGCACCACCGGTGCACCATTTGTGTGGAGTGCCACCGCGCTGCCGTCGCTGACGAGCGCGCAGCGCAGAATGGGAATCACCTCGACCACGTGACCGAGCGCGCGCGCCGCTTCGACGAGCCGCGCCGTCGCGTGTAGCTCGATCGACTTGCTGAGGATAGCGATTCGCTTGCCGCTCATCGTGACTACTCCGGCTCGGCCGCTGGGCTAACGACGACGCCGTCGGGGCCGATCGTTCGGCGCTCGGTGTTGGCGATGATCTGCTCGACGAGTTCTTCGATCGGGGAACCGGCGGCGCTCAACTTCTTCTCGACTTCCTCGATATCGCGTCGACGCGCCTTGGTCACCGGGTCCTTAGGCATGAGGTAGCTACAGCAATCGGCGTCCGGCTCGATCGAGATCTCGAAGCTTCCGATCCGACGGGCGATCGCGATGATGTCCTGCTTGTCGAACGCGATGAGCGGCCGCAAGATCGGCATGTGAATGGTACTGTCGAGCACGGTAATGTTGTCGAGGGTTTGCGACGCCACCTGCCCCAGGGCGTCGCCGGTCGCGAGCGCCAAACACTTGGACTTCCGCGCCAGCCGCTCGGCAATACGCAGCATGTAGCGTCGATACAACATGACACGGTAAGCGGACGGCGCGTCCGCGACGATTCGACGCTGCAGTTCTCCCAGCGGCACGAGATACAAGTGCGCTTCCGCGCGGTGCTGAATCAGCAACGAAGCGAGGTCGGCCGCCTTCTCCTGTGAACGCCGATCGGTGAACGGCGCCGAGTGGAAGTGAATGAAGTGAAGCGCGCACCCTCGCTTGAGGAGCAGCTCCCCCGCCGCCGGCGAATCGATCCCGCCGGAGAGTAACAGGGCCACCTTGCCGCTCACGCCAACGGGGAGTCCGCACCCTCCCTCGATCCGACGGTGGTAGGTGAAGATCTCCTTGTTCAGAATGACCACGTTGAAGGTCCGCTCGGGGTTCTTCAGATCGACGCGCGCATCGCAGTTGGCCCCGACCAACGTGCCGAGGTCACGCGCGAGATCCATAGACTTCGCCGGGAAGTTCTTGTTGACGCGCCGCACGCGTACCGCGAACGATTCGAACCCACCCGCCTTTGCCCATTCGAGCAGCTTCGCGCGTACCGGCTCGAGATCGAACCCTTTGGTGACTTCGATGGGGGCGAAGTACGCCACGCCAAAGACTCGACCGAGTCGCTGCTCGATCGTGGTGGCGTGTTCGTCCAGTTCGATATCCATGCGGAACCGACCGAACAGCCGGCGGACGGTGACCTGCCCGAGCCCCTTCGCGGCGCGGTAGATGTTGCGGAGCAACTGCTCTTCGAACATAGAGCGATTACGACCCTTGAGGCCGATCTCGCTGTAGTGAATCAGGTATGACTTCATGGGAGAAATGCGCTCTTGGGTCGGAGGGCGGCTCGACGACGTTACGGCGCCGAGCCGTTCAGCGGCGTGTCGGAGTCGGTAGCGCCAAAGTGTATCGCCGCAGCGGATTCGGTCGAGGCCTCTAACTCGTAGCCCCCGGTCGCCGCCCAAGACGGCTCTCAGATCCACTACAGCGGCGGTGGCGAGATGGATAGAATCCCGGCCCTTAAAGAGGAGGGCCACGTCATTGCAGTTCGTCACCGAGATCCCGGTCCGCTTCGGCGAGACCGACCCCGCCGGGGTCGTCTACTACCCTCGGTTCTTCCATTACTACCATTGTGCGTTCGAGGAGTTCTTTGGTGCGTGCCACGGAGCCAGCTACGCGACGTGGACTCAGACCCACCAAGTCGGCTTCCCGACCCGTCGGGTGGAGTCGGATTTTTCATCTCCGCTGCGCTACGGCGATACCGCGGTGATCACCGTCACGATTCCCCGACTCGGCGACCGCTCGCTGGACTTTCACTTCTCCCTGGCGACGCACGATGAACGAGCCATTGCAACGTCGCTGACGTCGAAAGTCTGTGTCGACATGGGAACGTTCGAAAGTCGTCCCATTCCCGATGAACTACGCACTGTGTTCGAGCAGTACTCCGGAGCCCCTTCATGACCACCGTCAAAGTCTCTGAGATATACCCTTCGGTCCAAGGCGAAAGCGTGTGGGCCGGCTGGCCGTGCGTGTTCATTCGTCTCACGGGATGCCCGTTGCGTTGTCGTTGGTGCGATACTGAGTACGCGTTCACAGGTGGTGAGCGTCGCGAGATCGACGACGTCGTCCGCGAAGCGTCGAGTCACGGGCTGCGTCGGGTGGAACTCACCGGCGGCGAGCCGCTGGCGCAAGCCGGCGCCCCCGAGCTTCTCGAGAAACTGTGCGAAGCGTTCGAGACGGTGCTGCTGGAAACGGCGGGTTCCCACCCCATCGAAGGGCTCGACCCGCGCGTGCACGTGATCCTCGATCTCAAGGCGCCCGGCTCGGGCGAAGACGGTCGCAACCTCTGGGCGAACCTCGATCACCTCGCCAGCAACGATGAAGTAAAGATCGTGCTCGCCGATCGCGCCGACTACGACTGGGCGAAAGATGTCGTGGCGACGCGCCCCATCCCCGCCGGCTTGCCCATTCACTTCTCCCCGGTCCACGGGGAACTCGATCCGCGAGAACTCGTCGACTGGCTCATCGAAGATCGACTCGACGTCCACCTACAGCTTCAACAGCACAAGTTCATCTGGGATCCGGAGACCAAGGGCGTATGAGCGAGATCGAACTCACACACGTGATCAAGTTCGAGGCGGCACACCACCTGCCCAACGTTCCCGAAGATCACAAGTGCCGCCGACTCCACGGCCACTCCTTCCGCGCCGAGATAACTCTCGCGGGACCACTCGACCCAGCGTTCGGTTGGCTCATGGACTTCGCCGACGTCAAGAAAGCCATCCGACCCGTGCGTGACCGCTTGGACCACTACTACCTGAACGAGGTCCCCGGACTCGAGAACCCGACCTCGGAGAACATCGCAGTCTGGCTGTGGAACGAGTTGTCGGCGGCTCTGCCGTTGTCGTCGATCACCGTGGCCGAGACGTGCACGAATTCGTGTACGTACCGGGGGCGTTAGTCGAGCTGAGAACAAGCGCATCGTGCCCGTCTTCTACGCCGTCTTCCAGGCTACGCTGCCCTCCCAGTTTTGGACGGTCCAGCGGGAGCGAGCCGTCAGCGACCGCCGGTTCCAGAGATTTCGCCCGGCGACGCCGGTCACTCCTCTGCGCTGGTCCCCCGGAAACAGCCAACTTGCGGGATAGTCGTATCGTTCGTCGCACGCTACACTCACAGAATAACGAGCTGACGGGGCCCTGTGGGTCTCGGACGCGGGAGGCCTTAAAACCGTAGACGTGGCAGACACGTGCAGGTTAGCGCCAGAGCTCTGGATCTCTTGTCCTGAGCTGACGAGGTGTGGGTGATCGAAGTTTCGGCGGATGCCCACCGGCTAGTCTCGGCCCGACCGGGGTGCAAAACTCAGGAGTGATCCTGAGGACAATTGCCCCGGAGAGATGGCGAGTTCTCGCTCGCGGAGTGCGCGGTCAACGCGCAGCCGTGAAGCTGGACCCGTCCCTTCCTCCCCCGTTGAGGACGGCTCCCGACTGAGTTCCCGACGATGGTCGGGACGGAATCGGAACACCGCAAGACGCGGTGGATCCGGTCGTGCTCAGCCGGTGAGACACGTCCACGGTTCACAGACTCAAGTTCGCACCCGGGGGCTCCCGATAGCCCAATGTGGTGTATTGCGTCAAGTTGGACGCCTCTTGGAAGGACGGGGACCGCATGTGCGGAATCTTCGGCATCGCGGCACGTCGAGACATCGCGCCGTTTCTCATCGATGGGTTGGCGCGACTCGAGTACCGCGGCTACGACTCTTGCGGCATGGTCGTACTCAACGAAACGGGACTGCTCGAGTCACGTAAGGGGTCCGGCGAAGTCGCCATCGTTCGTCGCGAAGAACGCTTCTCCGAGCTGCACGGAACTTCCGGGCTCGGTCACACGCGTTGGGCGACGCACGGTCGAGTGTCTCGCGTCAACGCGCATCCCCACTTCGACACGTACGGCGACATCGCCATCGTGCACAACGGGATTCTGGAAAACCACGTCGTGCTGCGTCGCGAGCTCGAAATCGACGGGCACGCCTTCCTCTCTGAAACCGACTCCGAGGTGATCGCTCATCTGATCGAGGTCGAGTTCAAGAAGTGTGGCGAACTCAAGACGGCTATCCTCGCTACGATTCGTCGCCTCCAGGGGACGTTCGCGGTCGGCGTCATCTCCAGCAAAGAGCCGGGCGTTTTGTACGCCGCGCGCATGGAGAGCCCGCTGATCGTGGGCATAGGTGAGGACTTCATCTGCTTCTCGTCCGACCCTCTCGCGTTCTCGGCCGAGACCCAGACGGTCGTCTACTTGCAAGACGGCGAGTTGGCTCGTGTCGACGCCGATTCGGTCACGTTGTGCGACTCGAATACAGGCGAGCTGCTCGAACGAGAACCGACCACATTGGAACTCGAATCGAGAGACACCGAACACGACGGTTTTCCCGACTACATGTCGAAGGAGATCTTTCAGAACAGCGCCGTCACGCGGATTGCGCTGGAGATCGACGACGAGAAGATCGACGCCTTCGCCGATGCGATAGAAAGCTCGAACACGACGTACCTGACCGGGATCGGTACCTCGTTCTACGTCGCGGTCATGGCTCAATATGCGTTCAACCAGCTTTCCGGTCGCTTCTTGCCAGCGCTCTCTTCGGACGAACTCCCCTACCTTGTCAACTTCTGCGCTTCGGATCACATCGTGGCGATCTCACAGTCCGGTGAAACGTACGACACGCTCAAGGCACTGCGACAAGCGATGCGCGAAGGTGCGACAACGTCCGCAGTCTTGAACGTGCCAACCTCATCGATGGCTCGTGAAGTCCACAACGTGATCGATCAGAAGGCAGGACCGGAGATTTGTGTGTTGTCGACCAAGTCGACGATCTCGCAGCTCGTGATCCTACTGCGTGTCGGGTTACGCCTCGGAGAACGATCCGGGCACTTGAGCGCCGGTGAAGTAGCTAGCTACAAAGAAGAGCTGTCACGGCTGCCGGATCAGTTCGATCTCGCTTGGAACACGTCGCACGAACCGTTGCGTGACCTCGCCCGCCGCCACAGCGTGATTCGCAACTGGTTCTTCCTCGGCCGAGGCATTTACCACGGCTTGGCGCTCGAAGCCGCGCTCAAGTTCAAGGAGGTGACGTACTGCCACGCGGAGGGCATGTCGGCCGGAGGCCTCAAGCACGGGACAATCTCACTGATCGACGAGGCGATGCACAGCGCGATCTTCCTGCCGTCGGCGCGCGAAGAAGAGCTGCGCACGCAGTCGATGGGCGCCGTGGCAGAGATCAGTGCCCGAGGTGGAAACGTCATCGCGTTCCAACCCCGGGGCATCGGTGATCCAGAGGGGCTGTTCCACTCGATCGTCGAGCACCCCGACAATGGACCACTGACGAACCCGCTGCTCGCACTCATGCAGGCACAACTCTTCGCGTACTACACCGCGAGAGCGCTCGGCCGCAACGTGGACAAGCCCCGCAACCTGGCGAAGTCCGTCACCGTCGGCTAGCCGGATCGACACGGGAATCGATACCGACCGCGCCACGGATTCGCGCGGTCGGAACTCGCGTACCGCTACAACTGTTCGAGCTCGTGCGGCAGGTAGTCCATCGAGGAGCGGAAGTAGTGATCCGGCGGGTAGTACAAGAGGCTCGTCGCGCGACTCGCGTAGATGCAGGCAAAGTCCTCGAGCTGACGGCCGTAGTAGGTCAACTCGTTGCCGGCCCGAAACAGCGAACCCCAGTAGCTGTTGGTCGCGTTGGAGAGCTTCGCGCGGAGCTTTTCCCGCTGACGAATGAACTCCCGCAGGGTCCGCGTCGCTTGCAGGCGATAGCTCCCGCAGTCGAGCCGAATCTCGCGTAGCAACTCCGCGCGGTCCGGATCCTCCACTTTGGACAGGGCGTGCTCGATAGCCTTCCAGCGCATGACATCACGCTCGGTGGCGAAACGCAGATCGTCGGTCTGCTTCAGTTGAGCGACGATGCCGGGGAGCATGCCTTGCACCTGCAGCTCGTCTTCGAGCTCTGGGATGACCAACATGGTTCGCCAACTGTTCTGACGCTTGCTCGAAATCATGTCCGCGTAAATGTGGTCGCCCACGTAGAGGAACTCGGGACCGGTCGCGCCGAACCGCGCTTCGAGGTCGGCGATGCTTCCGCCGGCGAGAATTCGAGGCTCGTGGGTACTGCCGCCAGGCAAGTCGATCACACGCGGGTCACGCCTCTTCTTCGAGCTGAAGTAGCTCGGCTTCCGCCCCTCCGCCACCACCAGGTCGAACAGGTCGGTCCAGGCTAGATCATTGGGATCGTCGCTCAGCCCGAGCGCCGGGTTCATCATGGCGCGCGTGTATTCCCACTCCGAGTTGGTCAAGAGAAAGACCTTCTTGCCACCTTCTTTGAGGGCGCGAAGCATGCTGATCGTGTGGACGTCCGGCACGACATAGTCGAAAGGGTTGGCTGTGATGACGCTCTTCAGCGACCCATCCCGATGGACATGATCGGTGTGCTCTCGCACCTTCTTCCAAAACGCTTTCAGCTCAGCTTCATCGAGGTGCGGCGCGACCGAGCTGAAGATCAACACTTCCGGTGCCGCGAACGCGGTGTCGGCCTGGACGAAACGATCACCTTCCGTCACGTGCGGAATGACATCCATTTCGCCGTACAGCTCACGTTTCTCCTTGGAAGAGAGCTTCGCACCCCCACGGTAAGCGTGGGTCACGTGACCGTAGCGGTCACTCTTGACCACGGTCCCCTTCACCTTGTCGACGAGCAGACCCTTGCGCGCAAAGCTCGCATCAGGAATGTGATCGAAGAACTGCTTCGGAATATCCTCGTACTTGATCAGGCGATCGATCACGAGTTGCATCGCGAGACTGTCGAGGTTTTCGCAGTTGTAGACGGCCAGCGTGTGGTCGAAGTCGAACCCTACCGCTTCGATACTGTCGAAACGCAACGTACGGTTCACGTAGATCGATCGCGCCGGATCGACGATCTGGCTGCGCGTGGTCGACAAGACCAACTCGTACCACCACGGTGCGCCGCCGATCGGTGCCGTGGCGCCCACCGTCGCGAGGGGCTTCTTCTTGCGTCGATTCCGGCGACGCCGGTCGCCGCTCCTGCGCCGCGAATTGGATTTAGCCTCGCCCTTCGGGTCCGATCGGTCGGACTTACTCTGGCCGTTCGATCCCCTCTGGGAACTCTTCTTCGCGTTCTTCTTCCCAGCCTTCTTCGCGTTTTTCTTCGCGCCCGTGTTCGACCTTGCCCCGGACCGCTGGCCGGATCGTTTGCGAGACCGCTTGCTGGACTCTTCACCGGAAGAGCCACCGGATGAGCGATCGCTCTCCGACTTTTCGTTCGGCGACTTGGGCTTCCCTCGATCGGTCACAATCTTGTTCCTTAGGGTGTATCCGCGTTTCGCAGATAGATGATGCTTCGTTGTGCCTGAACCGGCGCGTCCGCGTTGTTTCGCGACAATTCGACGAGGACGAGGCCGGTGTAGTCGATTCTCCGTAGGGCCGCCAGGAGCGGAGGAATGCCTAGGTTTCCTTCGCCGAACGGAAGGTGCAAGTGCACGCGGTCCCGGATGTCTTCGATGTGAACATTGACGATGTGTGGAGCCCACTCCTCGATGTGCGACTCGAGCGGCGCGTCTTCGGTGATGGCCAGGTGCCCAAGGTCTAAGGTCATCGCCAAGGCGGGGTGGTCCAGGCGGCTGCGCAACTCGGCGTAGTCGGCCAACCCCTCGACGAACATGCCCGGCTCGGGCTCGAACGCGATCTTGACGCCGTTGGACGCGGCATGCTCGCACACTTGCTCGAGGCCCCCGACCAAACGTTTCCACGACAGCGATTCGGGAATCCCGCGCTGCGGCACTCCGCTCCACAACGAGACACAAGGTGCCCCGAGGTGGACAGCGATATCGATCGCTCGACGGTAGTACTCGACCCGTGCGCGTCGCCCCTCGGGATCGACCGACACCAGCGACGGGCGATGCTTACGCGTCGCGTCGAGGTAATAGCGCGCGCCAGTCTCGATGACAGGAGATAGGTCGCGCCCCTCCAACAAGGCACGAACCTCGGCGAGGCGGTCGTCACTCACCTTGAACGGATCGAGATGCATGTGATCCAACGTGATTCCGATGCCGTCGTAGCCCAGGCGCGAAATCACCTGCACCATCTGTTCGAGGCGGTGGTCGAGGAATCCATTGGATACGTATCCGTATCTCACCGGGAGAGCCGCTTCCGATCGGGCGTGGGTTGTCGGGCGACGACACTTTGGTCGGTCCGAGACTGCAATTCAAGGTCGCCGCCCCTGGCAATTGGCGTGATTCTCGGAAGATACGACTCAAGAGGCCCCGGTGGAGGGCCGAGAAACACGTTGTTGTCCGCCCGAGATCCATCGCTGCGACTCGAAACGAGGGGAGAGTTCGTGCGCCGTACGCTCGAGGTCCTCAAGCAGTCTCCTGAACGCGAACTGGTCGTCCCGATCTTGGGCAGCGCCCTCGGTGAAGGTGGCTTGTCGCCGCACGCGCTGGCGCTGCTCCGCTCGGCACCGGAGACACGGGCGCCTCGTGAGATTATCCGCAAGTACGATCAACTCAGCGAAGCCGAGCAGAAGTCACTGCAAGAAGGAACGCGCGGTCGACTGCTCGTCTCTTGCCACCAACTTCTGAGATCCGACCACACGCGGACCCGCGCCAATATCGCGAAGTTCGCCGCCCACGTTCTCGAAGCGAGCCCCAATAGCTGGGGCGAGGTGCTCCCGATCCTGCTCACTCTCATCGACGACCCTCGACACGCGGTTCGAGAAACGGCGCGTCACTCGTTCGTCTCTGGACTGAAGCAACTCGATCGCGACGTGCTCAGCCGAAGCGCAACGGCGCGCAACCCAGTTCTCAACGGGCTCGCCATCCTCATGCGCCGCTTCGAACAACACAAAGATCCTGAACTCGTCGATTCGCTGTTCTTGATGGGCAATCCGGGCCACGACCTGCTCGCCCGCGCGATCGGTGAAGGGTGGGACGCCGCCGAAGCCATCAAGGAAGTGGCCGAGACTCGCTCGGAACACCTCACAGACATGGTCGAAGCGCTGTTTCGTTGGCTACGCAGCCCCTTCAAGGCGACCCGAGAATGCTCGCGCAGTATCCTGCGAGGTCGCAACGACGCGGCATTCCTCGGCTGTGTGGCACGTCGGCTGGAATCACGCACCGGTACTCCCGACCCCGCGCGCCGACCGGAAGAAGACTACCCAGTCTACCGTCACATACGATGGGACAAGCTGCCCGTCGCACAGATGGCGGCGTTGTCGGACGCCACCATGATTCGCATCGTCGGATACTTGCAAAGCTCAGGCGGCAACGCCGAGGATCGCGGGGCGAGACTCGCGGCGCTCTTGCCGAACTCGAGTGCGACCGTACAGCGAGAGATTCTCACGCTCCTTCGCGAGTACCCGACAACTCAATTGGTCGATAACCTCGTCCCGCTCTTGAAGTCGAGCGACCCCGCCATTCAACAGCTCGCGACCGAGCTCTTGGAGTCGGACGGGACTCCGAAGGTGTTCCAACTGCTGATCCAGCAGCTCTCCAGCGATAACGAAAACGTTCGCTCCTCGGCGCAACGAAAGCTCTCCGGTCAGAGTTTGCCGATCTTGTTCGACGCGTTCGATGAACTGGACCCGGCGGCGCGTCGCAGCCTCCTGCCGCTACTCGACCGAGTCGATTTACACTTCACTGGCCAACTGCGCCGCGCGCTGCGATCCGGTGACGAACGCGACACGGTGCTCGCGCTGCGCACGATCATCGAAGGCAACAAGGTCGGCGAACTCGAAGACAACCTGCTGGACCTCACCGTCAGCCCGAGCCCCAAGATCCGCGCCACGTTGACACGGGCGCTCGCGCACGTTTCGCGGGACGTCGGGCTCCACTACCTGCGACTGTTCCTATCCGACTCCGACGATCGGGTCGTGGCCAACTCCATCGAGACTCTGTCGGACCTGCGAGACAGTCGGTCGGCCGGTTCTATCGGTGAACTTCGCGACCACGAAAACCCTCGCGTACGAGTCAACTCGTTGATGGCGCTCGATCGCCTGGGCGATACGTCGGCCCGGCCAACACTCCGCGCGCTCGCGCAAGCAGCCTCCGGTCAAACGTTGGGGAAGAGCGCAGCATGGGGACTCAAACGCCTCGAGGCCGGAAGGTAGACCGTGGGACTGGAAAACACGTTCAAGACTTGGCGACGTCGGCGCTCGGATGAAAAACTGTTCCGCCAACTCTGCGACGCGCACCAACTGCGAGCCGAGCAACGTCGGCTCCTCGGCGCTCTCGCCGATCGCTACCGGCTGGTTCGCATCAGCGAGATCTTCGTCCGCCCATCCTTGTTCACGGCGAGCCCCGATCGAGGATCGTGGAGTGATCAAAAAGTCAGCGAACTTCGCGATATCCTGTTTGCGGAGATAGCCGCGGCAACGACTACCAATCGCCAACCCGCGCCGTCCGCCGCGACCCCGACGAACCCCATAGCCGAGCCGGACCGCGTTCGCGAGCCAAGCTCGGTATTCGGGAAGCGCCGTGCGGCTCCCGAAAGCGCGGCACGAGAACGGGGCCCAGCACGAGAGCGGGGCCAAGAGCGCACCAGTACCAGTGGCGGTAACGCCTCGAGCCCCATCGAGCCACCGACCGGAGGCACGGCCTCGGGGGAACTCGCCGACGAGTCTCCAACCACCGGTCCTCTGCCGGAGACGGAGGCCGCCGTCTTCCTGGTGCGGGAGGTTATCGACGACCCCGCCATCGACGGTGCCGTCCCGACAGTTCGCGAGTAGCTCCCCGCGTTCTCGGCCGCCCGCTCTTTCGTCTCGCTCGACCTCCGCGTAATATGGACACCTCCGAGAAAGGTGTTCGGTCGCCTGGTGTCTTCGAGCGAATCTCTAGCGCGGCGCGCCCGCGTGTTGCGAGAGCAACTCCACTATCACAATTTTCGATACTACGTTCTCGACGACCCGGAGATCTCCGATGTCGAGTACGACACCACTTTGCGCGAACTGGAATCCCTCGAGCGCGAGCACCCGGACCTTCTCGAGGAAACCTCGCCGACGCAACAGGTCGGCGCGACATGGACGCCTGAAGACTTCGTCGCCGATCAACGGGCCACGGTTCGCCACCGGCAACCGATGCTATCGCTCGCCAACGTCACCGATCGAGAGTCCCTCGAAGAGTGGCTCGGCCGCGTCGAGAAAGGGCTCGACGGCGAAACCGATTTCCCTCTCGTCGTCGAATACAAGATGGACGGAGTGGCGGTCGAACTGGTCTACGAAGACGGGGTCTTGACGCTCGGGTCGACGCGTGGCAACGGAGTCGAGGGCGAGGACATCACCGCCAACCTCCGCACCATTCGCTCGGTCCCACACCGCTTGCAGTCCGCCGCGCCGTCGCTCCTGGAACTGCGCGGCGAAGCGTACTTGTCGAACGACGCATTCGAATCGATGAACGCCGCGCGGACCGCAGAAGAAGGGCTATTCGCCAACCCGAGGAATGCCACCGCCGGCACGCTGAAACAACTCGACCCCCGAGTCACGGCGAGCCGTCCGCTCGATGTCGTCGTGTACGGCTGTGGAGAGATCGAGGGCGTGGCCGGGCTGACGCAGCGGGAACTCGGCGAGCGACTCCCCGACTGGGGGTTCCCGCTACCCCCGATTCAGGCGTTCGTTCGTACCGCTGATGAGATCATGGCGATCTACGAAGAGACCGATCGAAACCGGGACAATCTCCCGTTCGAGATCGACGGATTGGTCATCAAGGTCGACGACCTCGCCATGCGGGAGCGGCTCGGCACGCGGTCGAAGTCGCCACGCTGGGCGGTCGCCCTCAAGTTCCCCGCGCGCCAAGCGACGACCCGTCTCGAGTCGATCGAGATCCAGATAGGTCGGACGGGCGCGCTGACGCCGGTCGCCCACCTCGAACCGGTCGAGGTCGGAGGCGTCGTGGTTCGACGAGCCACCCTTCACAACCCGAAAGAGATCGCACGCAAAGGCATTCTCATCGGCGACGTCGTAGTCGTACAACGGGCCGGAGACGTGATCCCCGAAGTGGTCAAACCGGTCGAAGGGAAACGCACCGGTAACGAGCGTGAATTCGTCATGCCGACGGAGTGCCCGTCGTGCGCGTCACCGGTTTACTTTCCCGAAGAAGAGATCGTTCCGTACTGCCAGAACGTCCACTGTGCATCGCAGGTCCGCGGACGGCTCAGCCACTTCGCCTCACGACGGGCCATGGACATCGATGGGCTCGGCGAGAAACTGATCGAGCAACTGGTCACGGCGGAGCGGGTTCGCACCCCCGCCGACTTGTACGATCTCACCCTCGACTCACTCGCGGGCCTCGAGCGAATGGGCGAAAAGTCGTCCGAGAACCTGCTCGCCGCAATCGAGAACACCAAGCGCGCCCCACTGGCCCGGTTGATCCACGCGCTAGGAATTCGCAATGTCGGAGAGACCGTCGCCACCATCCTCGCCGACGATCTCGGCAGCATCGATGCGCTGCTCGCTGCCGACGCAGACGAACTGGAGGCCATCGAGGAGATCGGTCCAATCATCGCGAAGACCGTCGTCGACTTCTTCGAGCACGATGCGAACCGCTCGGAAGTCGAACGGCTACGCGCGGCCGGCCTTCGCTTCAAGGGCGAGCCAAAACCGAAGGTCGACGCGTCGAACGACTCCCCAATCGCCGGCAAGAAATTCGTCATCACGGGAACGATGAAGGAACACACCCGCGACGAAGCGAAGGCGCTGGTGGTCGCACAAGGCGGCAAGGTTTCCGGTTCGGTGTCGAAGAAGACCGACTATCTGGTCGCCGGCGAAAGAGCCGGCAGCAAATTGATCAAAGCTCAGGATCTCGGCGTGCAGGTACTCGACGAAGCTGCGTTCCTGGCCCTCATTCAAGGACAACCGGTCCAAGGCCCAGACGTCCAAAGCACCGACGTCCAAAGCACCGACGTCCAAAGCACCGACGTCCAAAGCACCGACGTCCAAAACACCGACGTCCAAAGCACCGACGTCCAAAACACCGACGTCCAAAGCACCGACGTCCAAAACACAGTGAACCAAACCGCAGATCCGCAATCCCCGGAGCTTGCCGAAGAGGAACAGAGCCCATGACCGGTCGAATCATCGCACTCGCTTCTCGCCCCGGGAAAGACGAGCCCATGGAAACACTGGATCACCTGACCCTCGATGGCAGTCAAGGCGTCGTCGAAGACTACACGAAGAGCAAGAAGCGCCAGATCACGATCCTGTCGATCGAAGCGTGGAACGCGACCATGGCCGAACTCGGTGGCGACCACCCGTGGCACACGAGACGCGCCAACGTCTGCGTCGAATCGATGGATCTCGGCGAGTTGCTCGGGCAAGAGATCCAGATCGGCGAGTGCCGTGTGCAGATTCACGGCGAAACCATGCCGTGCCAGCTCATGGATCAGTTGGTTCCGGGGCTCCGAGCCGCGCTCGAGCCGGATTGCCGAGGCGGCGTCTACGGCTCAGTAGTGCGCCCAGGCGTGATTCGCCCCGGAGACACGATCTCGCGGGCGTCGACGTCAACCGGGAAACACGATAGCTAAGCGGCGTCGCGCGGCGTCAGTTGGACAGCATTCGCACGAACGTCGCTAGCACCCGCGGGTCGAAGGCGGCGCGCCCGTCGTCGATCATATATTTGAGCACCGCCATGGACGGCTCTGCGTCGCGATACGGTCGCGTGGTCGTTCGACTGTCGAACGTGTTGACGACCGCGGCGATGCGCGCGCCGATGGAGAGATCGCGCGGTGCGATTCGATTCGGGTAGCCCTGACCGTCGAGCCGCTCGTGGTGATGCAGAATCACATCGCGACCGATGCCCCCGATCCAGTTCAACGACTGAACCCGATCGTAGCCGACTCGGGGATGGCCCTCGATGATCTCGCGATCGACCGGGGACAGGCCGTCACCCTTCGAGGTGATATCGGCCATGCCGAGCAGACCGATGTCGTGAAGCAGCAAACCCAGACCGAAGTCCGTGAGGTCTGTCGAGCCGTAGACGGCCAATTCCTGAGCCAGCGCCAAGCCGTAGAGACAAACGTGCATCGAGTGCTGGTAGAGGTCGGGGGCGACCTCCATCACTTTCACCATGCCCGCCATCACGCTGCTCTCGCGGTCCGAGCCACCGACGAGCAACTCCGACGAATGACCGACCCACTCCGAGGCGAGAGTTCGAGCGGTGGGGTCGCCGGGATCGGAGATCAGCTCCCGTGTGACAACCTCGCCCACGCCGTAGTACTGCTGAAGCTGTTCGACAGGATCGGCGAAGTCCTGAGTGAGAATGTCGACGATATTGGATTCGAGGTACTTGCAGTAGGCGGGACGATCGACGAGCGGGATATGGACATCGTTCTGACCTGACCCCGAGAGGGTCAGGCAGTGGTTGCGTGTAAACACCTGACCGGTGCGGACGAAGATGATGCGTTCGCCGCCGACCTTCGCAAACACGCGGAAGCCCAGGGGCACGCCGGTGCGCAACGATGCAATCGAGATCCGGAAGAAGCACGCGCCATCGTTGACGTCGACTTCGGCCGCAGGTTGCTTCGAGCTGCTGCGTGAGCTGGGGGGAGCCGAGTCCGCGGTCACCGATCCTCCGATTGAGAACAATCCCTCATCGAAAGAGTACCATCCCGGAGTCGGCCCCCGAGATGCCACCCGCTCACCGTCAGTCTGGAAAAGCCGCGGAATCAGGGACTTAGAGGACTGATTGCAGGGAGTCGCGGTCGACCTTCGCCTGAGCGTGTACCGGCTCGGTCCAATCGCCGACGTCTCGCCCCTCATAGGCGTAAATGATTCCACGCGACGACGACGCGAGGGCGCCGAGGCCTGCCCCATCGAAGGCGGAGACCACATCCTTCGCCGTCCCGCCCTGCACACCGAGACCCGGGAGCAGGAGCCACGACCGTGGCGCCGCCTCCCGCACTTCGGCCAACTCCTCCGGGTAGGTCGCGCCGACCACGAGTCCGATGGGTCCGTACGCCCCGCCGTCGGCGCCGGACGTCTCCGCCATCCATCGCGTCGCAGCGCGGGCCACGCCTAGGTAGAGCGGTTCACCGTCGGTCGCTCTCGATTGAAAGTCTGCGCCACCGGGATTAGAGGTGCGCGAGAGTACGAACAAGCCACGATGCGACTCTACCGAGCGGTTGAGGAAGGGATCGATGGAGTCCTTGCCCAGGTACGGATTGATCGTCAACGCGTCCACCCACGGTCCCGGGGTCTCCGGATCATCACCGAAGAACGCGTCGGCGTACGCCGCCGCGGTACTCCCGATGTCGCCCCGCTTCGCATCGAGCAGAACCGGGACACCGCGCGTGGCCGCGTGCTCGACGACCGACTGCAATGCTCGCCAGCCACGCCAGCCGTAACGTTCGAAGAAAGCGATCTGCGGCTTGACCATGACCGCGACGTCGGCAACTGCATCGAGGATCCCGTGCCCGAACGCGGCCAAGGCAGCCTCGGGGTCGAGACTGCGAAGCGCCTCTGGGAAACGATCGATGACGGGATCGATTCCGACGATCAGTCGGCTGCCGATGGATTGCACGCGGTCGGCGAGTCGTTCAGTAAATGGCGCCTCGCGCGTTGGGATCGAGGGTGTCATACGCAATCTCTTAAGTCTGGTGTAAAGGAACGTTGCCGTCCGTTGAACTCACTGCGCCAATCCGATCCGAGCGATGTCTCTGTTTACGGTCGGCGAACCTGGATCCACTAATCCCGAGCGAAATCTTCGATCTTCACTTTGCACTCCCGGATGCGTCGCTTGAAGTGATCTCGAGTTGACTTCCACGACGAGTCCAGGCGACGCTTCTCTGCTGGAGGAACGCTGTGCAGGTACTCTTCTCCCGCCGTGTAACACTCGGCCGCGTGCTCGTAGAACGACGACTCGAAGAACGAGTCACCTGCCACGGCGAAGCCGAGATAAGGCCGATTCGGTCCGTACATACTGGCGTAGAAGTAGATCAGCCCGGTCGGGTCAACCTTGGCCACGAACCCGTTTCGGTGCAGGAAGAGACTGCGGATCAACACCGGATCGTCGCGGTGTTTCGCAATCACCGTTTCCATACGGTTCAGCGCCAAGTCGAAGAGGTGACGGAGTCGGTGCACCTTGATCGGAAACATCTCGTGGACTTCATCGAGAATGGCCTTCTGCTCTTCTCGATCGAGCTCGCTGTCCGGGTTCACCGCGTAGGTGAGCACGTTGTAGTGCTCCTCCTTCAGAATGCTGATCTCGTGAAAGATGTCGTTGACGAGTCGATCCAGCACATCGGTGGTGTGGTCGCGACGAAACAGCTTGTGACACGACGCCTTCAACGGCAGAAGAAAGCGATCGCGAATACGCTCGAGGTTGCGGAACTGAAGGAGCTGAGACAACTCGTCGGCGGAAAGCCGAATCTTGTTTCGTGGCGTGTTCAATTTGTCGACGTGCGCGCGGACCTTCGCCTCGTACTCTTCGTACTGCATGGAGTAGAGGTGGTTCGTGCGGTAGAGCCGCTCGACGATGGTCCAGATGTGCGAGACCCGGGAAACGTTCGTCGTCGGTCCTTCGTCGCGTGAGGATCTCATGGAAACACCTTCGCTTCACGGCGCACGGTTGGTTCCGGATCCGCATTAACCTTGGACAGCAATAACGCCCTCTCAGAGTCGGCGCCCGGTACGGTCGACACTGTCTCGTCCGAGGCGCGACAGTCACCCAACGGGCAGATCACGCCCGCCAAAAAGTTCTCGAGCAATCGCGGGCCGTCGGGCGTCATGAAGCTCTCCGGATGAAACTGCACCGCCCAGGTCGCTTCGCCCGGAACACCAAACGCCATGATGGTCCGATCTTCGGTCCACGCTCGTACGGCGATTGAGGACGGCAATGAGTCCGGCCGCACCGACAGAGAGTGGTATCGCGCCGCAACGAACGGGTTGGGGACTCCCGCGAACAGACCCGACCCGTCGTGCCAGACCCGATCGCGCTTACCATGGCACGGCGTGCCCGACCGGGTGACCGTGGCGCCGAACTGTTCGGCCAACACCTGCAGGCCAAGGCAAACCGCCAACACCGGAATTTTCCCGCGAAAGTGCGACAGCGCCGCCGGGACGACCCCCACCCCCAGAGGATCTTCGGACGTCGGGGGCGCACCCGGGCCGGGCGAGATCACCAAAAACTCCGGTGCCGCAGCCCGCAACTCGGCCAACGAGATAGCGTCGTTTCGGTGCACCTCGACCGAGGCGCCCAGTGCGCCCAACCCTTGCGCCAGGTTGTGCGTGAAGGAGTCGTAGTTGTCGAGGATCACGCCGCGGCGGAATCGGTCGGTCATGGCACCCTTCTCCGGCCGTGTTTCACCAGTGCTCTGGCCCCGCTGGTTCGATCAATCTGTCATCCGATCGAGCCAGCGCTGCAAGCCCCGAACATAACCGAACGCGAGCCCGAAGTCGTCCTTGGGCGCGGCGCTCGGAACGCCCGGCACGTAGCGCAGCGTTCCGTCGATTTGGGCCAGAGGAACGACGCTGGCCCGTCCGCCGACCACGCCGCGGGTCGCCGAGGCGAATTTACGTCGCGCGATGAGCCCGTCCCCTTCGTCGCCCCAGACGAGCAGGATCGGCATTTCGGAAGATCCGAGGGTGGCGTCGACGGCAGTGCGGTCGTCTGCGCGCGCATTGATGAGCGCCCAACCCGAGAAACTCGACACGTTCCACGCGTCACCGCGAGGCAGCGCCTGCCCAGCGGTGATCAAGACAATGCGGTCTTGACGCACCATCGGATGCTTCTGCAGCCGCCCGACGAGGGCGGCCGCGCGGGCGAGGTCCGCGGGTTTCGACGGATCGACCGCGACGCTCGCAAATGTCATTGCACGACGCGTGATGTTCCAGCACGTCGACGCCACGATCGAGCGACTTGCCTCGCTATTGTCGTGCACGAACAACACCGCGGGCGCCCGCTCTATCGTCAGGCTCTCGGCCACGGTTCCTCGAGTCGAGATGAGCACCGGCTCTCCGTCGATCTCGAACCGTTCTGTTTTCGTCCCGTAGTAGTCGGGTCGAAACTTCAAGTTGTACGTCGTCGACTCTCCCTGGAAGCGCGGTTGGCGCGGAATGTCCATGCGCACAATGGTTCCGTCGTCGGTCAGCCAAAACAGACGACGTTCGTCTAGCGAGTTGTTGCCGACCATCGAGGCGATCGGAGGTTCGACACGCGTGATCCGCAATGTTGCGAGTTCCCGATCGCCACCCTGGACCTTGAGCGTCTCCGACCCGAGTGTCTCGAACTTGAAATCGTACGTTCCCAACTTCGAGGGCACGATGGCGTTGATCGTCACGCCATTCAGCGCCGAGAGACCGTCGACCTGGGTAAGGGCGTGATCGATGAGGAGCTGGAATCCGATGACGAAACTAGAGTCGACGACCACAGGCTTCGCGATCTGCGCTGGGATGCGCTTCGACTTCGGAGCTCCGACCACTCCTTCGTGACGGTGCGACACTTGCGAACCATCGAGCTCGATGACGATGGTGCGACGCGCTTCGACAAGCTGATGCTTTGCCCGCGGGCCGTTCTTCCCCGGCGCCAAGCGGTCGATCTCGAGGCGCCGCTCGCCCGACGGTCGTAGGTCGTGAGTCGATTGAATCCAGCGATCGCGGTACTGCCAAACCGCCAAGGACTCCGTCGAGTCCTCGGCGTGGCGAGTCGTCCGACCGACCTCGAGCCCGACCTGAGTCGTCCCGCCGCCCGACACCCCGATGTGCTCCCGCGTACCGAACGCTTGGTAGGGCCGCAGGGGGGGCTCGGAGTCGAAACTGAGCCGAGCGTCGATCGCCGATCCGGAGGTGACGGCGATCACAGCCCAAACGGCGATCCCGAACATCGAGGCCATAGTGGTTGTCTCTTTCTCGTCGAGGAAGCGGTGCGAGTGGCTGGTGAGCTCCGGCACGCGCGGGATTGGCCGGCGAACGGGTAGCCTCGCCCGACCAAACTCGGGGCAATTCGGTTCTGAATCGGAACCCGAGACGACGGATTCTAACGCGCAACGTCACGAAGGTCATCCCAGCGGCGGGCGCCCGGCCGGCTCACAACCACAAATATCACAGAGGATTGTAACCGTGCCAGGCGACGAGAGGCGCCCCGGGTCCCGTCATTGCGGCTCAATCTCCCGGGATCGAAAAGTCCGCCCCGGAGGGAAATCGAAATGATACGCGTCGCACTCATCGTCACGCTCGCCTTCACCGCTGGAGCCTGCAACGTCCGGCACAGTCATGTCAGCTCGACCAACCCCGAGAATGGATCGACGGTGGACGAAGCGCCGCGCTCCATCGAGGTGAAGTTCGACTCCGCCATGGAGTCGACCACGATCTCCACCGCGACGTTCTTAGTCGACGGATCGACACACGGTCGGTTCCAGGGCTCGGTCAGCTACGACGCTCTCACCCAGACCGCAAGCTTCACTCCGACCGAGCCGTTGCAACAAGGTGAAGTCGTCACGATCACGCTGACCAACGACATCGAGTCGACCTCCGACAAGCCGCTGCGCGCCTTCGTCGCCGTCTTCACCGTGCGTCCGCCGAAACAGCCCGACCCGTTCGACGTCGTCTCGATCGACCCCGCCCGTGAAACGGTCGGCGTCGCTGATCGACCGACGATCAAAGTCCGCTTCACCACAACGTACAATCCGTTCACCGTGACCGCCGACACCGTGCTCGTCTCCGGTTCGCGCAGCGGCACGATCGAGCCGGTCTTCCCGAACGTCCTCATGGGCATCGACGAGTTGACGATTCAACTCGATCGCGCTCTGATCGCCGGCGAACGGCTCACGGTTTCACTCGGTGGCGGTCTCGCGTCGGTCGAAGGCGCGGTCCTAGAAACAACGCGGATCGAGTACACGGTCGCCACCGAAGCAGCCCTCGCGTCCCCCACAGGAATCGCGTCGGGCGCCCTTCCCTCGAGTGACGCTCGCGTCATCTTTCTCGACGTCGACCGCGACGGGCGAGACGAATGGGTAGTCATCCACCGCGACGGGCGCATCGAGGCGCAAGAGTTGATCGTCGACACGGTCAGCGCGCTGGAAATCCAACAGCTTTCCGAAGGCGTCATCGACACGGTGGTCGGCGACTTCGACGGAGACGGGCGCAGCGACCTGGTCTGCTTGGGCGAGAGCGGCACCAAGATCCACGTGCTGCTCGGTTCCAACCTCAGCTCTCGGATTCTCGATGTTGCGTTCACCGCAGACCTCGAGTTCTCCGCCTCTGGGTTGGCCAGCGCCCCGATCGACTTCGACGCGTTCTGCGACTTGCTCGTGGTCCCGGCCGATCCGGCGCAATCGACGATCGTCGCATTCGGTGCGACTCCCACGCCGTTTCTCGAAACCGTCGCGTCGACTGTCTCGATAACAGCCCCCGCGGTATTGGCCGACTTCGACGGTGACGGCTTCGTCGACGTCGCCCACGGCCTACCCGGTGGTGGTATCGCTTGGTCGCGCGGAACCGTCGACGGTCGTTTCGAAGAGGCCGGAGAGATCTCGACGATCACCGCCGACGCGCTCGTGGTAGCCAACCTCAACGACGACCCACACCCCGACCTCGTCGTGCTCGGCCCCGCTACCGTGCGCGGTGCGCAACTGCTGTCCGACGGCACCGGCAACTTCGACGAGCAAGCGCTTCCCCTCGAAGCGGCGGCGTTCGGTAGCGCAATCGTCGACTTCGACAACGACGGAACCATCGACGCGATCAGTCCGCGGAGCGGTTCCGTCGACGCCGTCCTTTGGGGTGGACTCTCGAGTGAATCCGACGCACTGACCATGATCGAAGAGCCGCGCAACATCGCCTTCGGAGATATCGACGGCGACAACGTCATCGATCTCGGCACGGTGTCGATCACCGGTCGCTGGGACGTGCTGTTCAACGATCCCGTCACGCCGCCGCTCGTCGATCGAGTGTTCGCGACGAACGTCACGGCCGCGGCCGGCGCGACCAACCAACCGTTTGAAATTCGGGCGGATCACGCCGACGCACTGGACGGGTTTACCGTTGCGTTCTCGTACGACCCGAGTCTCGTCACGCTCGAACGGTTGACGACCGTTGGCAGCGACTCTGAGGTGGTCGGTGTCGAGCTCGAACTTCCGAACTTCGACTCCACCAACGGCACCGCGGTGATCGCTGTCATCTTCGACTTCATGCCGCCGTTCGACACGCAGCAACTGCTTCCGGGGACCGATCACCGATTGCTCACCGGAGACATCTCGTTGGCGTCCGGAGTGGCCGCGCAAACGACGTCGTTGATCTGCGGAACCGGAATCGGTTCTCCACCGAACGACACCTCGTTCGTAGTCGCCGGGTTCACAGTCGATCCGATCCTCGAGAACGGCACGGTGACCATCGAAGCCGGGGGTCCGCCGCCGCCGGCGCAAACGTTCATTCGTGCCGATCTGAACGACGACGGCTTGATCGATATCGCCGACCCGAACTTCCTGTCGGCGTACCTCTTCCAGGGAGGTCCCGCCCCCGCGTGCTTGCAGGCCGGGGACGTCAACGACGACGGAACCATCGACGCGGCGGACACCACGTACCTGTTCGACTATCTGCTGTCGAGCGGGGCGGCACCGCCGGCGCCGTTCCCGGCCGCCGGAGTCGATCCGACGGACGACGCCCTGGGTTGCGACAGCGGCAGCTAGCGGCCTAGCCCACCGCGTCCATCCTGCAAGCTGCAAGCAACGAAGCGCTCGAACGGGGGCCGAGATACCGCACGACCGCGGTGCCTCGGCCCCTTGTTTCATCGATCCTGTCAGCTCAGAAGAAGGAGACCACAAAACCATATTATCAAAGGTGTTAGCTGCGCGCCGCCGGCCTCGATCGTGGTCTCATCGTAGACTTTGTCAGCACTCTTCCCGCCCCTTGCCCTACGCCGATGAACGGTAGCTCTGCCATGCCCGGCCTACGGAATCTTCTCGTCGCCACACTCTTGGTGTCGCTCGCGCCGCCGCTCTTTGCCGACTGGATCCGCCTCAAAGGAGGCGTGCAAGTCCACGGCAAGATCATCCTCGAGACCGAAGAGCGGATCACGCTGCGCTCGAGCAAAGGCACCTTCTCGTTCGACGCGAAACGAGTGACCAAGATCCACCGCACGACGCCGGTCATCGGTGGCGAAAAAAAGAAGGTGGAGGAGGACACTACGCCACCGCAGCAGGTCACCGCTAAGGCGCGTGAACTGAAGCTCGGCGACCACCGCATCACGGTCCCGCTGACGTTCACGCTCAAACGCGGACGGGCAAAGATCCCGGGCTACGACGGCGAATTGCTCGGTATCTACGAGGAGAAGAAGACCGGTGCGTTGATCTCGGTGTCGCGCGAGAACTCGCTCCCGCTCGAAGCGAAGGATCTGCCCGATCTCGCGAAACGAATCCGCGCCAGCCTACGAGACGACGAGGCGATCACTCTCGAGAACATGAAGCAGGTCCCGATCGACTCGAAGCCGTGTCTGGTCGTCGAACTGACGGAAGAGCGCGACGGTAAGAAGACACGGACGATCAAGGCGTGGATGCCGGACGGGTCTGGTTGCGTCGGGATGGCCGTCTCGGTCCCGGATCGCAAGTACCGCTTGAACTCGTTGCGCTACTCCAAGATCCTACACTCCCTCCAACGCCGCTGAGACCAGGAGGGTTCGGGCTTCGCCGGGACCCGCCAAACGCTGATCCTGGCAGGGTTTTTCGCATTTGGGTCGAAATCCCGTTGATGTACGCGGCTACCTCCATATATTGTGCCTTTCCTGCCGAGGAGATCGCCGCAACCACCACAGGTTGTGGTCGGGACCCCTTTGCAACTAGTTTTTTTGGTGTGTTTTTGTTCTCTCATTCGTACTGTTTCGTGTGTCTGGTGAGCCGTTAGAGTCCCAGGACGTACGCCCTGATCCGCCTCCCGCCTGGGTCAGAGTTCGTCGCCCGTTCGCCCTAATGTGTAGTGCCGATCCTGACTCTGCTTCCGCGGAGTCAGTCTCGACTGCTGCCTGTTGGATCGATCGGGGGCTCTGGATTCCGTTCTGGACTGCAGTGGTGCCCGCGCGGCGCCGCCAAACCCGGACGGCAGCCCTGCCCACCACCCCCCGCCGGTTTTATGACTGCCCACGGTGGACCCGCGTTTCGGATCGAGACCTGCGAACGGTTGGCTGCATCGTCAGTCCAACGGCTCGCTGAAAACGACTGTTCGCTGGACACGCTTCGTCTGAACAGCGAGGCGCGACTGCTTCGGTGGTGACGACACGGATGGACTTGCCCCCGCAAGTTTCGTCGGGTCGATCGCCGGGCCCCGGAGCATGTGCACGAAAGATCGGGCGCACGAGAGAGCGGCTGAGAGCACCAATCAGGATCGGCCAGGTCGCGGGCAGGCGCGACTTGGAATGGGCGTCGGTCACCGGGACCGGCGCGGGGGATGGCACCGACGCGACGTCGGTTGCGGCTCGTGATCGTTGCTCGAGTGAAGCAGCAAAGCTCGAACGACGAGCGGGCGGCCATCGAAACGTTGACGTTGGTTAGTTTTGCGGGGACCCCGCTCGATACGGAAGTAACCGTGTCGCATCGGGCACCAATCTTGTCCCGCTCTCAGGGAGGAACGTCTTGAAAATCAAACGGCGCTTCACTCGAAAGGGTCAAAGCCCTTATCGCGGCCTCGAGTTCGTCAAGCGCACGTCCGAGATCAAGAATCCGGACGGCTCTACTGTATTTCATCTCGACAACATCGACATTCCGGAAGGCTGGTCGCAGGTTGCGACCGACATTCTGGCGCAGAAGTACTTCCGCAAGGCGGGCGTACCCCAGGTTGACGCCAACGGGGACACCGTCGTCGACGACGACGGCAACGCCGTCCTCGGGAGCGAGAGCGATTCGCGTCAAGTGTTCCACCGTCTCGCCGGCTGCTGGCGGGAGTGGGGTGAACAGCACGACTACTTCGATTCCGCGGATGACGCGCAGACGTTCTACGATGAACTCTGCTTCATGCTCGCGAATCAGTACGCCGCCCCGAACTCTCCGCAGTGGTTCAATACCGGTCTGAACTTCGCATACGGCATCGAGGGACCGGCGCAGGGTCACTTCTACGTCGACCCGGATACCAAGAAAGTCCGACAGGCGACGAGCGCCTACGAGCGCCCGCAACCTCACGCCTGCTTCATTCAGTCGGTCGCGGACGATCTCGTCAACGACGGCGGAATCATGGACCTCTGGGTGCGAGAAGCCCGCCTGTTCAAATACGGCTCCGGAACCGGATCGAACTTCTCGAACATCCGCGGCGAGGGCGAACCGCTCTCCGGCGGAGGCGGTTCCTCGGGATTGATGTCATTCCTGAAGATCGGCGACAGCGCGGCCGGTGCGATCAAGAGCGGCGGCACCACGCGACGCGCGGCGAAGATGGTGTGTATCGACCTCGATCACCCCGATATCGAGAGCTTCGTCACTTGGAAAGTCCGCGAAGAGCAAAAGGTCGCCGCCATGGTGACGGGCTCGCGCGTCGCGGCCGAGAAGCTGAACGCCGTGGTGCGTTCTTGCACGCTTCGCACTCCGGGCGGCAAGAAGCTCGAAACGAACCCCAAGAAGAACAAGGGGTTGGCCAAGGCGATTCGCGACGCACGCCGTTATTACGTGCCGGATGCCTACGTCCAGCGCATGGTCGAGTTCGCCGAGCAAGGCTTCACCCAAGTCGAGTTCGAAGAGTTTGATACCAGCTGGGAAGGCAAGGCGTACCAAACGGTCTCCGGTCAGAACGCCAACAACAGCGTCCGCGTACCGAACCGCTTCTTCGCGATTCTCGCCAAGGACGAGCAGTGGGAGCTGACCAACCGGAGGGACGGCTCGGTCGCAAAGTCGGTCTCGGCCCGCGATCTCTGGAACAACATCTCGAACTCCGCGTGGAGCTGCGCCGATCCTGGTCTGCAGTTCGACACCACGATCAACGAGTGGCATACCTGTCCGAACGACGGTCCGATCCGAGCGTCGAACCCGTGTTCTGAGTACATGTTCTTGGACGACACGGCGTGCTATCTCGCTTCGCTCAACCTCGGTCGATTCCTGCGCGACGATCTCTCGTTCGATATCGATGCGTTCCGACATGGTTGCCGAATCTGGACCGTCGTGCTGGAGATCAGCGTGCTCATGGCTTCGTTCCCGAGCCGCGCGATCGCCAAGAAGAGTTTCGAATACCGGACGTTGGGGCTGGGCTACGCCAACCTCGGCACTGTGCTGATGCGAAACGGGATCCCATACGACTCCGACGAGGCGTACGCGATCTGCGGAGCCATCTCGGCGATCATGACTGGCGAGGCGTACGCGACGTCGGCCGAGATGGCCAAGGAGCTCGGCACGTTCGCGCGATACGACAAGAACCGCGAGCCGATGTTGCGGGTCATCCGCAACCACCGCCGAGCGGCCGAGGGCGCTGCGGCTGAGTCGTACGAGCAACTCTCGATTCGACCGGTCGGGATCAACCGGACCTACTGTCCCAAAGAATTGCACGACGCCGCCGTCGAATGCTGGGCGCGCGCCGAGTCCTTGGGCGAGAAGTACGGCTACCGCAACGCTCAGACCACGGTGATCGCGCCGACCGGAACCATCGGCTTGGTGATGGATTGCGACACCACCGGAATCGAGCCGGACTTCGCACTGGTGAAGTTCAAGAAGCTCGCGGGTGGCGGATACTTCAAGATCATCAACCAGAGCATGCCGCCGGCCTTGCTGCAACTCGGCTACACCGAAAAGCAAACGAAGGAGATCGAGACCTACGTCGTGGGTCGCGGAACGCTTCGGGGCGCCCCGGGTGTCAACCACGAGTCTCTCAGCGAACGCGGCTTCGCGTCCGAGGACTTGGACAAGATCGAGGCCGCCCTCGGGGGTGCCTTCGACATCCAGTTCCCGTTCAATGACTGGACGCTCGGCGAGAAGTTCGCCACCGAGCGCCTGGGATTGTCCGGCGACAAGCTGGCCATGTGGATGTTGCGTCCACTCGAAGCGCTCGGATTCACCGAGGAAGACGTTCGTGCCGCCAACGACTACTGTTGCGGGACGATGACGGTAGAGGGCGCTCCGCATCTCAACTCGTCTCATCTGCAAGTCTTCGACTGCGCCAACCGCTGCGGCCGCATCGGAACCCGATACATTCGCTTCGAAGCTCACATTCGCATGATGGCGGCCGCTCAGCCGTTTATCTCGGGTGCCATCTCGAAGACGATCAACATGCCGAATGACGCGTCGATCGATGACGTGAAGCGCGTGTACCAACTCGGTTGGGAAAGCATGTTGAAGGCGGTCGCGCTCTACCGCGACGGCTCCAAGCTGTCGCAGCCGCTGAGCTCTTCGATTCAGGAAACCTGGGCCGAGATCGGGATCGACGAGGACGAGAACCAGTCCCCCGTCGAGCACGCGGCGCAGCGTGTCACCGAACGCGTCATTCATCGTTACTTGGCCAAGCGTCGCCGCATGCCGCACCGCCGTAAGGGGTACACGCAAAAGGCGATCATCGGTGGACACAAGATCTACCTGCGAACGGGTGACTACGACGACGGTTCGCTGGGCGAGATCTTCCTCGACATGCACAAGGAAGGCGCCGCCTTCCGGAGCTTGATGAACTGCTTCGCGATCTCGGTCTCGCTCGGACTCCAGCACGGGGTGCCGCTCGAAGAGTTCGTCGAAGCGTTCGTGTTCACGCGATTCGAGCCCAACGGCTTGGTCAGCGGGAATGGCAGCATCAAGATGGCAACCTCGGTCATCGACTACATCTTCCGCGAGCTGGCTATTACCTATCTCGGCCGAAACGACTTCCGCCAAGTGTCCGAAGAGGACCTTCGCGCGGACGCGATGAAGCACATCGGTGAGTCCCCGGATATCGTCGACGAAGAGGTGGTGAGTGAGCGGATCATCGACGAGTCGGCGATCAAAGTGAGTCGAACTCCGGATCTGAAGCTCGACGAGAACTACACTCCACCGGAAGATGGAGCTTCCCCGTCGGCCTTGCGAACCGACGGCAGCGGTGCGAACTCCGGCACGTACTTCAAGAGTTCCGAGTCCGTCGTCGTCACGCAGACCGACACCTTCCGCGAGTATCGCGAAGCTCGACTCAAGGGCTACGAAGGCGACCCCTGCTCAGAATGTGGGCAGTTGACGCTCGTCCGCAACGGAACCTGCCTACGATGCGACTCCTGTGGAACGACCACCGGCTGCTCGTAGCGTCTGCAAGTAACAACCGAAGCGTAAAGGCCAGCACCCACCCCGGGTGCTGGCTTTTTTTTGATTCTGCGGTTGGCACGTCGACCCGCCTGCATCTGCCACCGCGTGGCGCCGGACGCCGATCGCAACCCGGCGGTTGCGACCGACTCGGGCAAACAACCGACGGCGCGACTCCGTGAACCCCGTGATCCCGCGCTCTTGCCGTGCGGAACTGCGTGACACAAGTCGTGATCAGCATTGGGTTCAGACCGGGGCCAAGGGCGAGCGTTGACGTGGAATGTGTCGGCTCTAGGATGGAGAGTCTGAAATGAAGCTCTCCCGATCCACACCGAACATCCCATCGCGCGAGGTCGACCCTCCTCGCCCGAGAAAGGCTGGCTAAATGCCCGTCTCCGCTCGCTGCGCAACCATGCTCTGCCTCGTTCTTGCCACGACCGTCAGCCAAGTCACGGCCCAGAACGAGCTCGAATTCTCGGCTGGAACGCTCATCGGACAATCGGTGGGAAGCGTCGCCATCGAGATGACGAACGACGCGGAGGTCGAGTCGTTCACCATCGCAGTCGGCTTCGACGCGTCATCGATCGACGTCGTCTCGATCGGAATCGCAGGAACGATCACCGAGACGATAGGGGCCGAGCTAGTCTTTCCGGAAATCTTCGCCACCGGCGGCTTCATCCTCGGCGTGTTCCTCGATGTCGATCCCCCGTTTGACGGCCAAGTCATTCCCATCGGGAGCGACACCGCGGTAGCCACGTTCGAAATCATGCCAACGAATCCGGTCGTCGTTCCCGAAACGGTGACGTTCGAGTTCGTCGATGGCACCTTCGGCAGCCCCTCGATCGACAATACTCTCGTCCAGTCCGGCGGAACGATCATCGATGCGTCGAGCGGCCTCGTCTTGACGTCGGGAGACGCCACCCTGCTCCCCGCTGATCTGCACTTCTACTTCGCCGGGGCCGGCGAGATCGAAGAGTTCGGCGCCGACACGCTCACGGTTCTGTTCGACAACAATCAGGGGCTAGCGACGAGCTATCAACTGACGTTGACCCATCCCGAAGCGCTCGCGCTCGAGTCGATCTCCATCGACAGCACCGACGCGGGTGCCGTCGGGGCGGAATCCGTCGTCACTGAAATCCTCGCGACGAGCGGGAGTCTTGCGGTCGTGTTCGACACAAATCCGCCGTTCGACGGGCAAGCGCTCGGGGCGGGTCTCGGTCTATCGATCGGGCAGTTCGAGTACTCCTGCCTGACCGCGCCGACGTTGCCATCGCCGCCCGCGGTTCATCTTGTCGACTTCGCGGGAACTCCGACGGCAACCGTAGGTGGTCTCGAAGTCCCCGTGACGACCGAAAGCACGACGGTCACCTGCCTCGCACTGACTCCGGCAAACACGTCGTACGCGATGGGCGACGTCTCAGGGCAGAATCCGACGGGAGCCCCCGGCCAGCCGGTGACGCTCTACCTCTTCGTCCAAGACGAGGACGACCCCATCCAAGGGGTGCAGATGGCCATCAGCTACCACTGCGACTTGAACGTCACGGCGCTCGTCGACATTACCGGTACCGCGCTCGAGACCATTGGGGCCGAGTTCGTCGATTCGAACTTCGACAATGATCCCACCGACGGCGACGGCTGCGAGTTGGTGGTCGGGATCTTGCTCGACGCCTTGCCGCCCTTCGACGGCCAGACTATTCCGGCGTCGTCCGATCTCGTCGCCATCGGCACGGTCGCGATGCAGATCTCCGACTCCGCGGTGCCGGGCGTCGCTCTCGACGTCGAGTTCCCGGAGACGGTCGATGGCACCGGCGCGGTCGACATCGAGAACATCGTCGTGATCGACTTCAACTCGATCGAAGTGATCAACCGCACCGGAACCGCAGTCCAGGTGGTGGACGCGACCTCGTTTGTTCGCGGGGACGCGGACACCAACGGCGTGATCGACCTCGCCGACTGCTTGGCGCTCTTGTCGCATGTGTTTAGCGGCGTGACGCCGTCGTGCGTCGCGGCCAGCGATTCGGACGCCGACTTGGACCTCGATCTGGACGACTTCTTCGCGCTCGCTAGCTACCTCTTCCTGAGCGCCCCCCCCCTACCCGCGCCGTCCACCGGCTGCGGCGTCGACTTGGACGCGGACTGCGGGCTCTACTCGAGCTGCGACTGATCCCGTCCAACGAATCTCGCAAATCGGGACGACGGCTCGCCTTCGCTGCTCAAGCTGTCGGGTCGGCCACCCGATGACCCTAGAGAGGGTTACGGCGAGAGGAGTGCGACCGTGTGCGGGATCGCTGGATACATTGCGGCGCGCTCCACCGACCGCCCGGTAGCCGACCGCCTCCGGGCTATGGTCGATCGACTGTTCCACCGAGGTCCCGACGATCACGGCTTCTGCCAGTCCGGGGGCGCGACCATCGGCATGCGGCGCCTCTCCATCGTGGGCATCGACAACGGCGCCCAACCTCTTTTCGACGAGAGCGGACGGTTTGCGATCGTCGGCAATGGCGAAATCTACAACGCGCCGCAACTGCACCGCGAACTGCTCAGCCGCGGGCACCGGTTTCAATCCGATTCCGACATCGAAGTCGTTCTTCATCTTTTCGAAGAGCTCGGCCCCAACGCATTCCAACGCTTGAACGGCATGTTCGCCCTCGCGATCCTGGATCGCCGCGAACAACGCGTTCTCTTGGCGCGAGATCGTCTCGGTATCAAACCTCTCTTCGTCGCCGACACCACCCACGGGTTCGCATTCGCGTCCGAGGTTCCGGCGTTGCTTGCCGGCCTCGATGCCGAAGAGCGCAACGAGACTGATCTCGATCGACCCGCGCTCGCCGACTACTTGCGCCACGGGTACGCGCCAGGCACCCAAACCCTGTATCGATCGGTGGAGCAACTACCACCGGGATCGTTCGCGTGGGCGAACGAAGCGGGAATGGGGCGTCCGGTCGAGTGGTGGACGATGCCGGAACTCGAACCGGAAGACCGATCGATCGACAGCTTTGCCGAAGAGTCGGAGTCGATCCTACGAGACTCGGTACGACTTCGAACCCTCGGCGACGTACCGGCCGGCGCGTTCCTCTCCGGAGGGCTCGATTCCGGGACGATCGTCGCCCTACTCTCCGAATCCGTCGATCACTCGGTGCCGGCGTTCACGCTATCGATCGGGGACCCCGAGTTCGACGAGACTGCGGACGCGCGTCTCACCGCGGAAGCGTTCGGGTGCGAGCACCATGTCGAGCGGCTTGACCAAACCACCGCGGAGGAGGTCGAGTCGCTGTTCGAGTCGTACGGCGAGCCCTTCGCAGATGCGTCGCTGTTGCCGACTCACCGCGTGTCGCAGCTCGCGGCTCGACACGTCAAGTACGTGCTGTCCGGTGACGGTGGCGACGAGCTCTTCGCGGGATACGCGTGGTTGATTCGCGAAGCGAAGCTCAGACGACTGCCGCGCTCCGTGCGAACTACGGCGCGCTGGTTGGCGCCGATTCTCTCGCGCGGCCAACAGTCGACGCGCTCTGGCATCTTCGGTCAGGCACTGCGAGCCGTCGGAGACTTGTCGAGTCCGGCGCAGCGCTCCTTCATACGGCGACGATCTCTGACGACACCGCAACAACTCGCGTCGTTGCTCCACCCGGAGCTGCGATCGCTCGCCGACGAGCCGAGCAGCCTCGAGCGATACGCAGACGCTCACCCGCATGATTCGGAACTGGCGGGATTGCTCGATCTGGATCGCCGGTTCTACCTCGGAGGTGACATCTTGGCGAAGGTCGATCGAGCGACCATGAGACACTCGCTCGAAGCGCGAGTTCCGTTCCTCGATCACAGGCTCGTAGAGCTCGCGGCGCGAATTCCGATCGAAACCCAACTCGGCCCGCACGCCGCGGGCAAAGCGGTGCTTCGCCGAGTGATCGAGCGCGTCCTCCCGCCCGAACTCCTACAAAGGCGCAAACGTGGATTCGGCATTCCCGTGGATCGGTGGCTCGCAGGACCGCTCTACCAACCGCTTCGAGATCGACTTCTGGACCCGAGCTTTCGGGAACGCGGTTGGATCGACTCCGTCGCGGTCGAGCGGATTCTCGATCAGCACCAGCGCGGCCACGGCCGACACGGACACCTGCTCTGGGCACTGTGGTCGCTCGCCGTTTGGTCGACGTCACACGCTCGAACCCCCGGAATGGTCGGGGTGTAACTACAGCGGACCGGCGGCTACAATCTCAAGCTTCCGCCCCACCCGAGCCGATCCACCGCCCGCCTGTTGCGCCGGGGATCAGCGCTCGGATCAGCGCCCCCAATCTCGAGGTCGAGCGTCGATGAGCACCTTAGTCCAACCCAAAGACATTCTGACTCCGGCCCAACGATTCAGCACCCCGGAGTGTGCAACCGCAGCTCTCGCGGCCGCGATGGATGGAACGAGAATCTCCGTCGATGACGCGCATGCGATCATCGAACACGTCGACACGGAGACGTTGCTGAATGCAGCGAACCAAGTCCGCGCCCGCCTGCACGCGGACGGCGTGGTCAGCTACGTGGTCGACCGCAACGTCAACTACTCGAACATCTGCACGAGCGTCTGTACTTTCTGCGCGTTCTTCCGCAAGCCGGGAAGCTCGGAAGGCTACGTCCTGTCGGAGAGCGAGATCCACGACAAGATTCAAGAGACGATCGACCTCGGCGGCAGCGGCATGCTGATGCAGGGCGGCCTGCACCCCGATCTTTCGCTCGAGTGGTACGCGGATCTGTTTCGAGGCATCAAGGCGCGCTTCCCGCAATTCTACCTGCACTGCCTCTCCCCGACCGAAATCTATGGGCTCGAACAGATCACCGATCGGCCGGCCGAAGAGATCTTGAGCACGCTCAAAGAAGCCGGACTCGATTCGATTCCGGGCGGCGGCGGTGAGATCTTGGTGGACGCGGTGCGCACCCGGCGACGTTCATCCTGTGGCTCGGACGACTGGTTGCGGATCTCCGCGACCGCTCACCGCGTCGGACTGCCGACCACGGCAACCATGATGATGGGTCTCGGCGAGAGCTTGGAGATGCGTCTCGAACACCTCGATCGGCTGCGTCAGGTTCAAGACGAAACAGATGGCTTCATCTCGTTCATTCCTTGGACCTTTCAGCCCGACAACACGCCACTAGGCAAGGTGATTCCCGATCGAATGCCGGTCGACGAGTACCTGCGCTGGATGGCGCTGTCGCGACTGTTCCTCGACAACATCGCCAACCTTCAAGTGTCGTGGCTCACACAAGGTCGCGACGGTGGAGTCCGCGGATTGCTGGGAGGCGCGAACGACATTGGTTCAACGATGATCGAAGAGAACGTGATCTCCAAAGCGGGGGCGACCCACGAAGCGAACGAGCGCCAACTGCGCGCTATGATCGAAGAGGCAGGTTTCCGACCCGCACTGCGCAACGCCGGTTACCACCGCTTGCCCGATCGCCCACTCCCGCAGCCCGTCGACGGCGTCTGAGCGATTCGCTGACAGTAGTCCATCGCATGAAAGTGCAGTCGTCGTGAGTATGGAAATGCGGCGAGCCGTGATCTCCGAGTGGCTCGACTCCTACCGAATTCCGGCCGAGGTCCCCAAGGCGTTGTATGGCGCTGTGGTCCCCCGCGATGTTCACGGTTCGGGCCCCTATGGTTCCGACACGTACGGTTCTGGTGGCTCGGCGCGAGTCACCGTGCGGACGCTGCACACGCTCCTCGTCCGATCTCCCGTCGAGACCATCGTATTGGTGGACGAGGGCGACCTGGACCTGGGCGCTGAGATAGCGCTCGAGGCGTCGGATGAATGGAGTGTTGGCAACGGCTCGATCGAGATCGATCAGCACCGGCGTCGCGACGTTCACACGGAGTTCTCGTCCTTGACGTCGATCCAGCGACTCGACGCATGTCCGTCCCAACTAGAAATCGCCACTTGGCTCACACTGCTCGCTCCCGGGGTTCGGCTCTTGCCGATCCGCGTGCGACGCAACACCACGGCGTCGTCCTCGCACTTCGGTGCGCAACTGGGACGACTCCTCGCGGACGCCAAGGTGGCGGTGGTCGCGGCGAGCATGTTGACCCGGTACGGGCCAGCCCACTCGTTCGTCCCGGCGGGGGTCGGGCCGGGCGGCGAAGCGTGGCTGACCGAGAACGATACTCGTCTCGTCCAGCGCATCCGGGCCCTCGACGCCGAGGGGGTCTTGACCGAGAACGCCGCGCAGCGAAACGCAGAAAATCCCAACGCCATCGCCATCGCGGTGGGAAGCGCACGGCCCCGCGACAGTTGGTCGGGACACGTGATCGAATACACCGATACCCACTCGGAGAGTGACGCTCCCATCTTCACCGACGGAGTCGGGATGGTCGGGATCGTCTTTTGAACCACGGAGGAGCCCGATCATGTCCATCGTGACCGGAACTGGCGACCAAGGAGAATCCGGAATCTTGGGCGGAAGCCGCGTCCCCAAAGATGATCTTCGCTTGGAGGCGTACGGTACCGTCGACGAGTTGGGGGCCGCCGTCGCGCTGGCCCGCGCCACCAATGGCGTTCCGACGAGAGTCGACGAGCAACTCGAACGAATCGCGCACTGGCTCTTCGATCTCGGTTGCGACCTGGCCACGGTCGGAAACGACGACGCCAAGGAGTTGCGCTTGGGCGCCTCTCGAGCGGACGAACTCGAGCAGTGGGTTCACGGGTTTGAAGCGGAACTTCCAGCGCTCAAGAACTTCGTGCTCCCGGGCGGAACACCAGCCGCCGCCGCGCTTCATTTGGCGCGCACGGTGTGTCGACGCGGTGAGCGTCGGGTGGTCTCGCTGTATCGATCAACCGGGGAAGCGTCGGTCGGCCTGGTCTTCCTCAATCGACTGTCGGACCTTCTCTTCGTTCACGCGCGCGCGGCCAACCACGACGCGGGAGCACCCGACATCGAGTGGCGAAAGGTGGACGGGTGACGATCGATTCGATCGATCTCAAGCTCACCGGTCCCCGGCTCGCAATCCTCGCCGATATCCACGGCAACACCGCCGCACTCGAACGCGTGGAACAGGACATCGACGAGTGGCAGCCGGACACGGTGATCGTTCTAGGCGACGTGGTGACCCGGGGCCCACGACCCGTCGAATGTCTTGATCGAATGCTGCACCGTCGTGACCACGACGGTTGGATCCTCATGCGCGGCAACCACGAGGAGTACGTCCTGCAGTGCGAGTCGCCGCCGTACGGACCCGACGCGCCGGAGTACGACGTCTATCGGGGGGCGCACTGGACCTACGACAAACTATCGGAGTCGCATCGAACCGAGATCGGTACGCTACCGATCGTTTGTAACCTTCGCGGCCCCGAGGGCACGCGCATCACGGCGACACACGCGTCGATGACCGGTCTTCTCGAAGGCATCTTCCCTTGGTCCACCACGGAAGAGATTCGTCCCCTGATCGATCCCACCGCGAACTTCTTCGTGGTCGCACACACGCACAGCGCTCTCGACATCGTGGTGGACCGCACTCGGGTCATCAACGTGGGATCGGTAGGCCTTCCGTTCGATCTCGACCAACGAGCGTGCTACGCACGATTCGAACTCCAAGGCGACGCGTGGACCGCCGGTCTCGTGCGCCTCGACTATGACCTAGAACGAGCGGAGCGGGACTTCCACACCTCCGGATTCCTCGACGAAGGGGGCCCGCTCGCGCGGTTGGTGCTCGACGAGCTCCACAGTGCCGAGTCGAGGCTGTTTCAATGGATGCAGAAGTACTTCGCCCGCGTCCAAGCCGGCGAGATCGACGTGCAACGCGCGGCCGACGAATTCCTGCGCGACGTGCGGCATTCACGAAGCGACGACGAGTAAAACGCGGCCGTCACTCGGAACCAGCGCGCGCACAAAACAGCTCGGTCGCATAAGGAATGGTGAACTCGCCACGCCCAAAGTGCCGGCGGATGATGGCGCGTAGCGCGTCCGAAAACTCGTCGAGTTGCTCGGCCGACAACACCGATCGAACGTAGGACGGCGTCCGAGCGAACCCGAGCCACGACTCTTCAGTGTACGTCTGGTCCCACGCGATCGACTCATGGGACAGCTCAGCGAACGATCCGTGTTCGCGGAGACGGTCGAGAACCGATTCGACGCGCCCCCCGCGGGGACGATCAGGGTTGTATCTATCGATGAGTCGTTCGTAGTCGCCGAGGAAATCACTCCG
This sequence comes from Planctomycetota bacterium, assembly GCA_021776775.1. Taxonomy (GTDB): domain Bacteria; phylum Planctomycetota; class UBA8108; order UBA1146; family JAJFFE01; genus JAJFFE01. The sequence goes on from JAJFFE010000031.1 coordinate 47,430, forward strand.
ATGGTTCTGACGAACGTTCCAGAAAACGGCCAACGTCCCGGTCGATCGGAGAACGCGGCGCAACTCGGGCACGGCGCGCTCGGGTCGAAACCAGTGGAACGCTTGCGCCACAGTGAGTAGATCTATGCTGGCGTCGGCCAGTGGAATCGCTTCGGCCGGGCCGACCACGAACTCGAGATCCACTCCGCGGAGTTCCGCGGTGCGATTCGCTTCCTGCAACATGAGCGGATCGGGTTCGAGCGCGATCACGCGAGTGGTCCCGAATCGAGCCGCCGCTTCGATGGCGACCCGTCCGGTGCCGGATCCGACGTCCAGCCAGCGACAGTCTGCTAAGCGAGTCGACGCCGAAGGCCGAATCCGTTCGCTGAGCGTCTGCCACAGCGCCTCCGGGTATCCCGGCCGAAACCGCTCGTACTCTTCAGCGAACCCACCAAAGCGAGTCGTCACGCGCCGCCTTGCAGTTGCTGGAGGCGCCCACTCTTGGTGACGGTCGACGCCACGACAGTGATACCAGCCTTGACCAGATACGGCTCGAGCAGAGCCCGCGCCCGCTTCGGGTCTGCACTCTCGAGTTCTACTTCGTAGTGCACCCCGCCCGGGCCGTAGTCGGTGCGATCGACTTCGGCGACCAAGTCGCCGGCGAGCTGAAATTTTCGTCTCAGGTTCCGCGTCGTGCCCCAGCAACGAAACGCACTCAAGTCGTGGAACTCCTGGTCGATCGCCGCCAACGGCTCGGCGGACAACGACTCGATGCCAGACTCTGAGTCAACGATACGCGACGCTTCGTCGTGCGAAACCTCCGCCTCGTGCTCGGCCGCGCGAAAGAAGCCGCTGTCATCGCGAGCCGATTTGCTCTTCACCGTGACAAACGCTTGCGACTCTTCCAACCGAATCCTCAGCAGAACTTTCTCCTTCGTTAGCCGACCGTCGGGATGATCCCAGTACGAATTGATTTGCTCTACCGAACCGAGACCGCCGGGAAGCACGGCGCAGAGCGCCTCCCAGTCGGACGCATCAGCGATCGTCAGCTTGAGCTCGAGTTCTTGGTTGGTCACGCATCGTCCTCGTCGTTGTCGTTGTCGTCGTCACTAAAAATTTGCAGCCAGCGATCGACCTCCGCGCCGCGCGGCGGTGCCGGCTTCTCGTCGTCTTCCTCGTCGAATTGCGGACGCCGCCCCGGCTTGGAACGACGCGCCGGCTTTCGCAACTCGTCGCGAGTGAACTGCTCGACCCAGTGCCAATGCACGCGCAACCCGCGAAGTCGTGATCCAATGTCCTGTTGATCCGATGTGATGACGTGGACGACGGTTCGGTCCTCGTGTCGGCGCGCCTCTTCGAGAACCACGCGGTCCGCGTCGCTGCCGGCCCCGGCGTAGAGGATACGAAATCCTTTGGTCGAACGATCTCGAGTCTCCGGTGGTCGTACCCCGTCGTAGACCAAGACCACCGAGTGCCCTCGTCCCTTCCGACGCCGAAACTCGGCGAGCTCTGACTCCAAGGCACGACTAGCCGATTCCCAACCGGCACGCTGTAACGTACCCGCGTGCCGACGATCCCGGCGAATCATGTTGTTGCCATCGACGATCCAAATCGCCTGGTCCACTGTTCGCCTTTCAAACTCGACATGGCCGGGAACTCGACATGGCCGGGAACTCGACACGGCCGGGTTGCCGACACGGCCGGCATGCCGACACGGCCGGGTTGCCAGGGCACGCCGAGACGCGGAGCCTTCTGTCGCAGCCGGGGGCCGCTCTGGTATGATCCGCGTCGCTTTGATGAAAACACTGCCGAGAATCGAACAGCTCCAGAGGAGGGGTCCGGGATGTCGCACGATCGAGTTTTCGAGATCAAGTGTGGCTGCTGCGGTTCGACCATACACGTCGATCCGAGAACACGTAGCGTCTACTTCACGCAAAAAAAGGGAGAGTCGGCGAAGAGTTTCGAGGACCGCGTGAACAAGGCGAAGTCCGGGGTCGAGTCCAAGAAGGTAGACCAGTTCCAGGACAAGCTCCAAGACAGCGGCCCTGACGAAGCGGCGCTCGACCGACTGTTCAAGGATGCGAAGAAAAAGGCGGAGGAAGATCCGAACGAGCGGCCGCCGAGCATCTGGGACTACGAGTAGCCGACCCAGCAACCGTCGCCGTCGCTCCGATCGAGTCTCGGATCAGAAGCGCTGCCCGCCGCGAATCAACTCGAGGACCTCGTTGCGGGTCTTCGGATCGGAGCGCATAACACCGCGCATTGCGGACGTAACCACCGATGATCCCGGTTTCTGGACACCGCGCATCGTCATGCAGGAGTGCGTCGCCTCGATGACGACCGCAACCCCTCTCGGATCGAGGGAGGTCTCGATCAAGTCCGCAATCTGATTGGTCAGACGCTCCTGCACCTGCGGACGCCGCGCGTAATGATCGACAGCCCGCGCAAGCTTCGAAATCCCTACGACCTTGCCACTCGGGATGTACGCAGTATGAGCGACCCCGGTAAACGGCAGAAGGTGGTGTTCGCACATCGAGTGAAACGGGATGTCTTTGACTACGACGATTTCATCGTAATCCTCGGTAAACACCGTGTTGAGAACCGTGTCGGGGTCTTCCGAGAGGCCTTGGAACAACTCGCTGTACATTCGGGCCATGCGTTCGGGAGTACGGTGAAGCCCCTCGCGGTTCGGATCCTCGCCGATCGCCTCGAGAATCATGCGCGACGCCTCGACGAGCTTTTCGTGGTCCACCTGTCTGCCTCTCTGAAGCCGACGTGTCGGGTAGCGCGGCCGTTAGCCCCGCTGCAAAGGGGGCGGATTCTAGTCCGCCACGCCGCGACCGGAAACAGCGGTTCCCATTAGACGGGGAAGATCCGGTCGTCCGCGGGCCCCCGCTTTACATTGTCAAATTGGGTTTACATGCAACTCGGGCGATCCCCGGGCGGGCACCCTCGCACGACCTCGAGCACAACTACATGAAAAAATGTCACTTACAAGCCTGACAAGGTCGTAAATTCGAAACCGGCATGCGGTTCGCTCTCCCCCCGCTGTCGACGCAAGCGTACACTCGACCCACCGCGAGTCGTCGTCGACGCCGGACACTTCGTCCAGGAGACGCGCCTCCGAACGCGACTCTCAAGAAAGGGAACCGAATGTCAGCACGAGTGAGCCTCACCCCCAGCTCCGCCGGTCGCCTTCTCGCCGTCGTCACCCTGATCAGCGTGATGACGTCGTTCGCCGCCGCCGATGTGGTGCACCTGACAAACGGTAAGACCCTGACCGGAAAGGTGACGCACGAGGACGGCAAGATCGTCGTCACGACCGGCAGCGGTACCGTGGTTCGACTCGAAAAGGCCGACGTCTCGAGCGTGTCGGCAGCGCCCACGCCAGAAGAATTGCTCGCTCGCAAGGAACAAGCGCTCCCGGTCGGCGATGCCGACGCGGTCTACCTATTGTCCAAGTGGTGCAAGAAACAGCAGCTGAACAAAGACGCCGGTCGACTGATCTGGCGAACGATCGAGATCGACCCCAACCATCGGGACGCTCGCAGAGACCTCGACTTCCACAAGGTCGGAGCCGTCTGGCTGACGAACCCGGACTACCAGCGATCCCAGGGCAAGCTGTTCTTCGACGGCAGCTGGCTGGGCGCCAACGAACACGCGGTCGCCGTTCGAAAGGCCCGCACCGAACGTCGTGTCGCGGAGGCGCGGTCGCTGTTTCATACCGCAGCCGGCACCGGCAAAGACGCGCACCGGCAATCCGCTCTGACCGAATTCCGGCAACTGCCCAAGTCGCTACAAGCGTGGACGCTGTTGAAGTCGGCGGAGTCGCTCAAGGCACGCGATCGACAGTTCGCCGTCCGCGAACTCGGTTCCCTCGGCGACCGACGCTACAGCCGGCACCTGGCGCACATGGCGGTGACCGATACCAAGCGATCCGTACGGGACGAGTCGATCCGAGTCCTCAAGACCATGCAGGACGAAGACACGGTGCTTTCGCTCCTCCCGTACCTCTCCTCGGACAACGAACGATTCCGAATCAACGCGGCCCGAGCCGTCAACCACTTCCCCGATCGACGCGCCGCCGGAGCCCTGATCCGCACCGCGCATTTCGTCTGGGGTGGGTTCGGTCGCTCGCACATTCAAGTCATCACGCAACGATCCTACGTATCCGACTACGAACTGGTCAGCGGCGGTACGGGACTGGTCGTACAAGAGGTCGCCGATCCGGTCGTCGACACCTTCCAAGAAGGGGTGATCCTCGACATCGACATTCGCCGAGCGGAAGCGTTCGCTCGCGCCGCGTCACTTCAGTCGATCACCGGCCAGAAGTTCGGAACCAACTTCGCCAAGTGGTCGCAGTGGTGGAAAGAAGAAACTGGGCGCCTCGCAATCAGCGAGAAGAACAACGCTGCGGGCGCCGACGCCGTGAGCGGCGGATAAGAGAAACACACAGCAGGACGGGGGTGGCCTCGGGCCAACCAACGCGAATGGTCGCTTGGAGGGAAGTGGTCGTTCAAGGTTCGAAGAGGCACCCCGGTCCGGTTTTTAGATTCGAGAAGCTGGAACTATCTGGCCGACGTTTGAGCGAACACGAGGAGGGAAGTGTTCGCTCTTGTCCAACGAGAACGCCAGCTTCGGTAATACGACGAAATGCCGGGCATGGGAGCTCGGGCTGACACCTTGGGCTCCTGCTTGGAGGGAAGCAGGCGTCCGCGTCCAAAGGGCTCCCGCGCTCCGGTCTTTCTTCCGAACTCAAGAAGCCTCCGAGGCGTCGACACACACCCACTGTCGCGCCTCGCAAAACTCCTCCTCCTCGTTTCGAACCGCTCGGTCGCGCCCCGCGCCCGAGCGGTTTTCTTCATCCGGCGTCCTGCCATAGAGACTTCACCCCCAAACGAACCTCCGATCAGACCAGGACGATTCCCGCCGGACGGTCACCAACGCCAAACACAGACGGCTCGGCGACCGAAGATGACCGGTGTAATCACCGCTTTCCGTGCAAGATCGGCCTACCGGTCACGCTCTGAGTGGTCATACTTCCGCCGCTCGCCCCACGACGATTCTGGGGTTCGTGCGCAACTAGAGACGAAACAAGGGGTTCTCATAGGAGCCCCTACCCGAAAGGACCCTCCATGCTCACGCCCTCGACGGATCGAATCCGCCGGTGGACCATCGCCATTCTCCTCACGGGTCTGACGCTGAACGTTCCGCTTCCGGGCTTCGCCCAGGTCGAAGACCTCGACCTCGGGTCGGAAACCGCGACCAAGCCGTCTTTTCCCAAAGCTACGATCGACGATCCGGCGGCGGCCGCCGAGTACGCGAAGGCGATCGAGCATCTCGAAAAGCGCGAGTACGACGACGCCAAGACGATTTTCGGGAAGCTTCGGCGCAGCCTCGACGGAGCCGCCAAGGAAGCGGCCGAACGCTGCTACGAGGAAGCCAACGGCGGGCTCGAACACGGCAAGATTTCGACGAAGGCCGGCAAGGGTCAATACCGAAAAGCAATTCGGGACTGCACAAAGGCGCTCGAAAAGTACGAGGGACTGATCATCGCCGTCGATCTGCAAGCGCTACTCGACGAGTGCAACGACAAGATCTTCCATGAGATCGAGACGTTCGAGAAGGCTGGATCCAAGCCCGAGCCGGCGGACGAGCCGGAAGACGAAGGTGGCGAAGACGAAGGAGGAAACGGACGCGGCGGGAACCGCGGGAATCAGGGCGGCGCGACCGGCTTTGGTCAGAACACGAGCATCGTCTCCCAAGATGTCGACCTCAAGAACAAGCGCGCTCTGCTGACGGCTCCTGTACGCGAAGGAAAGAAAGCGCTCCTGTGGCGCACCGGCCGAGACTTGAGCTTCGTCACATTCGAAAAGCTCAGCGAGCCGATCAAGGACTTTCGGTACTTGAACATCTCAGTCCGTTGCGAAGATTCCAAGAGCGCCCCCAACTTGCGACTCTTCTTCGACGCGGAAGAGGGCAACCTCAATGCGGGTCAACAAGGCGGTGGCGGACGCCGCGGCGCGGGACGCGCGGGCGCACGTGTCATGAACCGAATGGGTTTTGCCACCTCGATTCAACCCAAGGTCACGTGGCAAGATCTGCGCATCGATTTGAAGAAGTTCAAGCCGCAGGGTGGCAGCGTCAAATGGGACGACGTTATTGCGCTGCGTATCATCCACATGCAAGGCGCTGACGGCCGGATCCACATCGACAACGTCAGGCTCGAGCGCGAGTAACTCCGACCGTCGATCGATCACACATCGCGATAACGAAAATGAGGGCGGCTGAAGGAACGAATCGTTCCGACAGCCGCCCTCGTTTCGTTCGTACGCTGAAGAGTAACCGCTTACTGTCCCCAGCGAGCCTTGATCACTGCGCGGACGTGATCGTCGTGCATGGAGAAGTCACGCGGCGGTCCCTTTTCGGAGAACCACTTCCACAAGAACGCTCCAAGGATCTTCTCTTCACCAGCAATGGTCCGCATGGCGACATCGAGGCAGTCGCACTGAATGGTATTGGCCCCGTCTCCGCCCGTCTTCGCGTCCCACGGACGGTGCGCGGTTATCGCGGATCGGTTGTAGCCGAGTTCGGTGAAGACGATGGGCTTGCGATGCTTGTCGCTGAACGCCCGAAGCTCGCCGACGACGCGGCGCCAACCCGCTTCGATTCGAGTCCGCGTCGGCTGTTCGCCATGTTCTACCAGCGGGAAGTAGGCGTGCACCCCGATGACGTCGAGTGCATCCCAGAACGGGACTCGCTGGTAGTCACTCCAGTTCGGACTGAAGGTCAGCGGCCCTGAGTAACGAGCACGAACGTCCCTAATGATGCTCCGCCACTCTTTCTCGTGCGCGAGGGTTTTGTCCAACTCCGTGGCGACGACGAATAGATCCGCCCCCTTCGAGAGTTCGGCAACTCGCAGGATCCAGCGGCGATACTGAGTGAAGAACCGCTCCCACTGCTCAGCGGTATCGAACGTGATCTCTCCACGCCACGAGAACTTCGTTCCCCAGTATCCCAAGTGCGGCTTGATCATGATTTTCATGCCGAGCCGTTTCGCTTCCGCAATGGGACGCGTCAACCACTCGGGTGGCGTCGACAGGTCGAACCACTCCGGCACCGAGCCATCCGCCCGAATTCCGGCGTACGGATGGATCGCCACCCAATTGAGGCCCATAGCCTTGAGCTCGACCATCGAATCGACCATGCCTTGGCGCCCCCACTCGCGCCCGGACCCCGGACACGAAATCATCATGCCTTCGATACCGCGAAGTGCATCGACCGCGGTCGAGCGGGCGACCGGACGAGTGGTCGGTTTCGGCTTCGAACTAGGCTGTGACGTAGGAGCATCGGCGCGGTCGTAGGGGTAGACCGCCGCACCGACGAGTAGAAGACTCACGACGGCGGTGAACGGGATCATTCCCGCACCCGGTCGTCCACCACTCAGCCTTCCCCCACCGAGTCCACGCGTGTGTGCCATGTTCCTCCGAGGTTACATGCGCTCGATCGTGTGAATCCCGAGCAATTCCAAGCCGGACCGCATCACGGTGCCAGCCGCTTCGAACAAGTCCAAACGAGTGAACCGAAGCTCCGGGGTGCTGGCGTCTTTGACGTTGGACGGCTTGTACATCCTACTCAGAGTCTTCGCGAGATCGTACAGGTAGTTGCAGAGAAGCTTGGGCTGATACTCGTCCGCGGCTCGCTGAACGATCGACGGGAAGTCGGCGATGATCTTCTGAACCGCTTGCTCCTGGTCCAGCGACAACAGGCTCCAATCGCGGACCACGGAATCGACACCGTCGAGAAGTTTCATCTCTTCGAGCTTCCGGCGAATCGATCGAGTCCGGGTGTATTGATACATCAAGTACGGACCGGTGTTGCCCTGTTGGTTCGTCCACTCGGTCAAGTCGAAGACGATGTTCTTCACGTTGTCTTGCTTGAGCATGCCGTACTTGATCGTCGCGATCGCGATCGCCCGGGCGGCCGCGGCCTTCTCCTCGTCGGGCCAGTCTTGGCTGTCGACGAAGTCAGCACGAATCTTGTTGACCAAACTGCTCTGTAGCTGTGAGAACAGAATCACGTTTCCGGTCCGCGAACTCATTTCTCCTTCGGGCAGCAATACGAAGCCGTAGGCGAGGTGAAAGCAGTCTTTCGCCTTCTCGTACCCCATCAGCTCGAGAGTCTTGAACACTTGCTGGAAGTGCAAAGACTGCCGCACGTCGACAACGTAGACCGAGCGGTCGATCTTGAACTCTTCGAACTTGCGCTTCGCCAGCGCGATGTCTTTCGTCGAGTAGAGCCCGGTCCCATTCGATCGAAGCAGCAAGAAGAAGGGCAATCCGTGCGCCTCCAGCCGGGCGCCAACCGCACCGTCCGAACGCTCCAACACTCCCTTGTCGAGGAACTCGAGAACGATGTCTTTACCCTCTTCGCCAACCTCCGACTCGTAGAAAACGTGGTCGAACCGGGCGTCCAACCAGCGATAGATCTCGTCGAAGTCGCGCAACGACCAATCCCGCGTCTCCATCCACTGAGCGGTGATTTCGGGGTCGCCGGACTCGATAGCCTTGAGGATCTCGGCGACACCGTCGGATCGTTCCTTCATGGTGGCAAGGACCGAAGTACCCGCGGCAAGCGCGTCGGTCCGCATGAGTTCCGCAATCTCGAGGCCGAGATCGGTAGCGGCCGCGAAGACTTGGATCTGCTCCGCATCGTCACTGAGCGAGATCTCCTTTTCGCTGACGATCATCCCCTCGCTCGCGACGCCGTCTTTGTCTGCATGTCCCACCAGCCGCCCGCCGACATGAGATCCCACGGTTGCGTACCCGACGATATCACCGACCGCATACCCCTTGCCGCCGCAGACAACCTGGTGGGCGCTGGTGCCGTCGTGGACTTCGACGACCGCCCAGCCGTCATGGCTCGGATGCTTCACGATCGAATCGACTCTCGCCGTCACGACCCCGAGGTGCGGACACGCGGTGAGCGTCTTGAAGTCCAGTAACTCAGTCGCTCGACTGTACAAGCCCCCGAGAAACTCGCCGCGGTTCTCGGTCGGAAGCTCGCCGTCAAAGAAATTGCGGTAGAACCACAGGCAGCGAGCAATGTGGGCACCCTCGTCGCCGATGTAATTGGCTGCCACGACGTCATGACCGGCCCACTCGCAAATGCGCACGAGACTGTCCCCCAGCGACACGTTCCGAGTGTGGCCGACGTGAAACGCCTTGTGCGTATTAGGCTGCGAGTACTCGATCATGACCCGAGTCTCGGTCGACGGACGTCGAGCGGTGAAGTCGCCGCAGAGAATCGAAGGGATCAAGTCGGCAGCCTGGGACGCGGCGTCGACTCGAAAGTTGAGATACGGACCTGCCGCCTCGACCGAAGTCAACGCGGGCGACTCTTCGATCGAGTCGGTGAGAGCCACAACCAACTCCTGCGCGATGGCGGGCGGGGCCTTCTTCAAGTCCTTGGCCAAGACGAAACACGGGAACGCGTGATCCCCCATCTTCGGGTCCTTCGGAACCGCCAGCGCTTTCACCAAGCTGTCAGGAGTACGTGTTAGCGAGAACGGAGCCTCGGCCAGCGTGCGGCTCAGCAGTTCTGCGATCAACGCAGCGTGATCCATCGAAGTCGTCCTCACAGAGGGTCAGAGATCTTGCCGTGATCCATACATGGGGATCGCAGCTTGCGTGTATCGATCTACTTCTTCTTGCGCGCCGCGGCCTTCGCCGCCTTTGCCATGAGCGCTTCGATCTCGGTGGCTTTCTTGGGAATCTTGGCCGACAGGTTTCGGTAGCCCGTCTTGGTAACGACGATGTCGTCCTCAATACGCACGCCGAGTTCTTCATCGGGGAGGTAGATACCTGGCTCGATCGTCAGAACAGCACCCGCCTCTAAGTTGCCGCTCGGCGTGACGTCGTGCACTTCGATACCGAGGTGATGGCCGATCCCGTGAATGAAGTACTCTCCGTAACCTGCCTTATCGATGATCTTGTAGGAGATTTCGTGAAGTTTCGCGAAACTGACGCCGGGTTTCACCGCACGAATCGACGCCTCTTCCGCCTTCAAGACGATGTCGTAGATCTCCCGTTGACGTTTCGAGAACCGACCATTCACCGGATAGGTGCGCGTGATGTCGGCGGTGTAGGCGCCAAAGGTCCCCGCCGAGTCTATGCAAACCAAATCGCCGTCACGCAGGACGCGATCGTTCGCCCGGTAGTGGAGAACCGTCGCCATGAGACCTCCACCGACGATCGATCCGTACCCTGCGCCTCGGCGCGAACCGTTGGACTTGTACGCGTGCTCGAGCGTTTCCTGAATATCGAACTCCAACAACCCGGGGCGCAACGTTTCAACGACTCGCTCGTAGCCGACGGCAGTCAGGTCCACCGCACGCTGCATCTGTTTGATCTCGTTGGTCGACTTAACTGAACGCAACTTCTTGAGCAATTCGGTGTGGTCGTCGATCACCACGCCCGGAATTCGATCCGCCAGCTTACGGAACAAACTGAGGTCCCGAGAGACGGGCCGGTCGTACTCAGCGAACGAGTGCAAGCAGACACAGCGCTTCGCGCGGGCGGCGGCCTCGTTGAGGAACCGACCAAACACCGGCGTTCTGAAGATCGTTTTGAACCCGGTCCCCTCTCGGAGTTCTTTCCCAATCGAAAGGCGTAGGCCGTCCCAGCGCTCGATTTCGGGGTCTCGCGGCTTGAGGAACAGCATCTCCCGGCGGGCAGCCGTCGCCGAGCCGTCGAAGAGGAGCACCGCCCCCGGTTCGTCCGAAATCCCCGTCAGGTACTCGAAGTGGGGATCGACCGAGAATTCCTCGCCGACCATCTCCCCGGCGAAGACCACGGCAACGCTCTTCTTGATGGTCGAAAGCACGCGCTTACGGCGCGCACCGTACTCCGATACGGGAATGGTTGGCTCGGCCATCGGCGTCTCCTCCAGAGGGTTGAAAAGGCGGGATCATCCCTCGTTCGACGAGCTAGAGCAAGGCAGCTACGGCCCCCGAACACCGACCCATTCGGCCCCCACAGTTCCGACCAAACCCCGCCGTCAGCTCCAAAAAAGAAAAGTGTCAGATATGCGTACACGAACGCCCGAGCGGCCGATAGAATGGGCCCTCACGCGCTAGCTAACGACGTTGGGTCTCTACGAATCTCTGGCCGGTCGACGCTCCGAGCAGGTCTTATTTTCCTGGGCAATCTCCAGGGCGAATCCTCGAGCGAACCGCCGGTCGGCCCCTTCTGGGCGCCGATCGAACCGTGCCTATCGAAAACCGGGATCCACAATGGCTTGGGTGCGGCTTGCAAGCAGGGTCGAAATCTCCAGGGATTGCTTTGATCGTAGCAACAGTTCCTGAGACAAGTTCCCCGCCGAAAAGTCGAAACACGACCGCAGCAACCGATTTCCCAAGCTTTATGTCAGCCCACCGCGTGAACCGCGCATGTCAGCACGCACGGTTTGATTCGTTCTCATTACGCGCCGACTCGTCGACGCACAATCACGTCACGGGGGGACCAGTAGGCTCGTCCTCCGCACAACTGATAAGCCGTTCAGGAACAACTAGTGCTATTTCATCTGAACAGTTCGACCGCCGGGGCAAGCCTCCGTCACGCACCCGAACGCGCGTTGTCGGCCGCGGATATTGCTCGGGCTGACGCAAAGCCGATTCTTCACCGCGGTGATGCCTTCGAACGGATCGTCGCCCGCGAGAGATTTCGCGCCGACCGCATCGGTGATCAACTCTCACTGATCGTCATGCGTCGCGCCGAGTCGCGACTCTGGCCGCAGGAAGAGAACCTCGAAGACCTCTGTCGACGGCTCCGATGTACAGATGAACTCGGATGGATCGATGACGATCGGCTCGGGTTACTGCTGCCCCATACCTCTCAGGCTCACGCACAGACACTGGCGGAAGACCTGCAACGCCGGCTGACCAACGCCGCCGCGTTCGAGGTCAGTTCCTATCCAGACAGCTCGCGCGCTACCGCTCAGCCTGAGCCGGCACCGGTTGCCACACTTCTGAGTCCCCAGTTCGTTCTTCACCTGCCGTGGTGGAAACGTGTCATGGACATCGTTGGCGCTACCGTCGCGCTCATCCTCTTTGCTCCCATTTTCGTGCTGACTGCAATCGCGGTAAAAGCGACTTCTCCGGGGCCGATCTTCTTCGCACAAACGCGGGCCGGCCTGGGTGGAAAGCCGTTCGCCATGTACAAGTTTCGCAGCATGATTGCGGACGCGGAGGAGCTCAAAGAGCGACTACGACGACACAATGAACTCAGCGGTCCAGTGTTCAAGATCGAGGATGACCCTCGGCTCACGTTCGTCGGTCGCTGGATTCGCAAGCTCAGCCTCGACGAGCTGCCCCAGCTCGTCAACGTGCTGCGGGGCGACATGTCGCTCGTAGGACCACGTCCGCCCACACTCGTCGAAGTGGTCAAATTCGATCGCTGGCAGCGACGCCGACTCGAAGTGACTCCAGGTATCACTTGTATCTGGCAGGTGAGCGGCCGATGCGAGATCGATTTCGGCACGTGGGTCCGCATGGATATCGAGTACGGCGAGCGACGTTCCTTCTGGTTCGACGTGTGGATCCTGCTCCGCACGATCCCCGCCGTGATCGGAATGCGTGGGGCGTACTGAGAATCTTCCCGAGAATCTAAGGGCGTCGTCGAATCGCAAAGCGTAGCCGTTTGGCTGCGCTTTTTTCGTTTCGGTGATCGGTGCAAACCGCTCGTACTCGGTCAGTCTCACGCATCGTGGCGACGGTCTCCGTCTGAATCGTCACTGGGATCCGTCAATCGTTGCTTGACGGCGCGACCTCCCGGAATCAAAGTCGAGCTCGTCAGACACTGTCGAGAACGAAGGGTTCCGCATGCACCGCCGGTCGATCGTCACCTTGTGCGTTTTCTTGCTCCTACTCCCGCTCTGTTCGCCGTCCAACGCGGGCGACGTGCCCACGGCGAAAGAGTCGCTGAGTTTTCGCTCCGCGAGCAGCCCTGTGATCTCCCCCGACGGGCGCTTCGTCGCCTATCGGATTAGCCAGGCCGACTGGGACGACAATACCTACCGAGGGCAGATCCATCTGCACGACCGACGCGAGGGACGCTCGTTCCAGGTGACGTTCGACGAGTCATCTCCCGGAAGCTTAGGCTGGTCCCCTGACGGGCGTTGGCTTTCGTTCACCGCGAGTCGGGACGGCGGACGTCAGCTACACTTGATCTCGCCGTTCGGCGGCGAGGCACGGCGCGTCAGTAAGCACGAGTCGGGAATCGGAGGGTACCAATGGGCGTCCGACAGTTCGTTCCTCGTGTTTCGATCGACCGATCCGTTGTCCGACGACGAAAAGAAGGCTCGCAAGGATCGTGGAAAATTCTTCGAGGTCGACGAAAATCGACGGATCAGCCACCTCTGGCGGATCGATGTTCCCGCGGAGCCGAGCGACCCCGTCGAGGCGAAACGGCTGACCCGCGGCAGCGCGTATTCGGTCACCGGATTCCACCTATCCCCCGCCGCTGACCGCATCGTGTTCTCGGCGTCGTTACCACCGAAGTTCGAATGGCGAGACACGGATATCTACGTGCTCGATGGCGTCACCGCTCTGACCGATGACGCAGCAGACCCCGAGCCCCGACGAATCGTATCGAGCCCAGGTCCCGACAGTGGTCCGGTGTTCTCTCCCGACGGTAAGTCCGTTGCCTACGGTACCGCGAACGGCGAAGAGTTCTTCTACTACACCAACCGCGAGATTGCGGTCGTGCCCACTAGCGGTGGCGCCTCGCGGGTCATCTCACAGGAGTTCGACGAGAACGCGAATCTCTCAGGTTGGTCGCCCACAGGCATTCTGTTCACCGGACTGGCCAAGACCGGGTCCCACCTCTATCGAATCAATCCGACGTCGCGCAACACGACTCGTCTCACAGGACCCGACCGGGGAATGTGGAACAGCTTCTCCTTCACGCACGACTACAAGACGATGGCGCTCGCCGGCGGACTGCCGAATGGAGCCCGAGAGCTGCATGTCAGCTCCGTCGAAGAATTCGCTCCCACAGCGTTCACCGACATGGGGCAGCAGTTCGAGAAGTTCGATGTTGCGACTCGCGAAGTCATCGAATGGCAATCGCAGGACGGAGCGACGATCGAGGGGATTCTCTACAAACCCGCCGATTACGACGCGAGCCGTAAGTATCCACTACTCTGTGTGATTCACGGCGGCCCCACCGGGGTCGATCGACCCAGCCTCTCCACCGATCGCGCGTACCCCATCGAACGGTTCTGTGCGAAAGGCGCTCTCGTTCTCAAAGTGAACTACCGAGGGTCCGCCGGCTACGGAGCAGCTTTTCGTAAGCTCAACGTTCGCAACCTCGGTGTCGGCGACTACTGGGATGTCATCTCTGGTTGCGACTCCCTGATCAAACGCGGACTCGTCGATGGCGAGCGCATGGGATGCATGGGCTGGAGCCAAGGCGGCTATATATCCGCCTTCGTGTCGACGTACTGCGACCGCTTCAAAGCGACGTCAATGGGTGCCGGAATCTCGAATTGGATGACGTACTACGTCAACACCGACATCCATCCGTTCACTCGCCAGTACCTCAAGGCGACTCCTTGGGAAGATCCCGAGATCTACGCGAAAACGTCGCCGATAACATACGTCAATCAAGCGAAGACGCCGGTGCTGATCCAACACGGTGAGAAGGACCAGCGGGTACCGATCCCCAACGCCTACGAGATGTATCAAGCGCTGCAAGACCGAGGCGTCCCGGTAAAGATGGTCGTCTTCGAGGGCTATGGCCACGGAGTGAACACGCCGAAAGAACAGGTCGCCCTGCAGGAGCAGAACTGGAACTGGTTCCGCCGCTGGATTTGGGGAGAGTCCGACTCCGATCGAGTCGAGGAGCTCTAGAAGCCAAGCCGTGGGTCCGCGCGCCGACTAGGTCCGCCAGCGGTCCAAGACGTCGGTCAACGCTGATCGCCACGACGGAGCTTCTATTGCGAGGGCGCTCCCGATCTTCGTACAGTCGAGCACGGAGTACGCCGGCCGCTCGGCGGGAGTCGGGTATTCTGAAGTCGGGATCGGCACCACTCGCTCGGTGACAACGCCGCCGTCTCGGCGGCAACCCTCGATGATCTCTTCGGCGAACTGATGCCACGTCGTCGCCGGCTGTCCCGCGTAGTGGTATGTACCCCACTGCGGAGCAGTCGTCCGACTGGCTAGATCGAGAAGGACTCCCGCCAGGGCGCGGGTCGGCGTTGGACAGCCGTGTTGGTCGGCGACCACGCGGAGCTCCGGGCGCTCGGTCGACAAACGTCGCATGGTGCGAACGAAGTTGGCACCGCCGTGGCCGAAGAGCCAGCTGACGCGCAAGATCACGTGATCGACGCCACTGTCTCGAACGGCCGATTCGCCTTCCCACTTGCTCTGACCGTAGAC
>JAJFFE010000301.1 GCA_021776775.1 Planctomycetota bacterium
CGAGATGCGCGCTCCGAACAGCGCCAGCGCCATGGCCATCCGATGGTCACCGTACGTCTCGAACCGGGCGCCGGTCGGCGTTCCGCCGACGATGGTCAACGAATCGGCGTCGGCCCGGGCGACGATTCCGGCACGGCTCAACTCGGTCACCATGGCTGCCAGCCGATCGGTCTCTTTGAAGGGAAGCGTTTCGAGACCGCGAATCCGAGTGGTGCCCACGGCAAACGCGGCCACCACGGCCAGGGTTTGCGCGGTGTCGGGAAGCGCCATGAAATTGACGTCGACCGCTCGGAGTGTGCCGGGCCCCTCGACCTCGATCCACCCTTCTCCGCGACGAATCCGACACCCCATCGACTCGAGCGCGTCGACGAACTGAACGTCACCCTGCGCCGAGTCGGCCGCGATGTTCTCCACCCGCACCGTGCCGCCGGTGATCGCCGCGACCCCCCAGAAGTAGCTCGCGCCCGATCCGTCACCGTCGATTCGATACCCGGTGTAGGTCGCCGGAACGTTCGAAACCCAGTAGCCAGCCGCCGTCCGACGCACCTCGACGCCGGCGCGCTTCATGACACTTGCGGTGAGGTCGACGTACGACTGGGACGGGATCGCACCCTCCAGGATCACCTCGAGCGGGGCCGCGCACCGCGACGCCGACAGCATGAGCGCCGATACGAACTGGCTGCTGACCTGACCGGAGATTTGCACCGGGCCACCGGACAACCGGCCGCGCCCTCGAACTCGAACCGGCGGACAACCGTCCGTGCCGAGGTACTCAATGTCTGCGCGGAGCGATCGCAGCGCATCGACCAGCGCTCCGATGGGCCGCTCTTGCATGCGCGCGTTGCCGGTAAGAACCACGCTCGCACCCACCGGCGCTGCGGCACAGATCGGCAGCAGGAAACGGTAGGTGGTTCCGGCCAGCTCCAGATCGAGCGTCGTATCGATCACCGAAATCCCGGCCGAACCGTCGACTACCACCGTCTCGCCGGTTTGATCGACGGCAACCCCCAGTTCACGCAACGCGAGCAGGAAGAGCTCGGTGTCCCGACTTTCGGACACACCGGTGAGCTGAACCGGATGGGCGCACGCCGCCGCCAGAACGAGAGCCCGGTGGGTGTCGCTCTTCGATCCCGGCAGCCGGACCGTTGCGTGGACCGGCTGCACGGGCGGCCGGATACGCCGGGTCGTCACGAATGGCTCGCTTCGCTCACTCGCCGCACGGCTTCTTCGACGAGACTCCACTCGACCGGTTGGTCGAAAACCGCCTCGCCGATGGCGGACAGCAACGTCCACCCCACCGAACCGCCCGTCGACTTCTTGTCGCTCGGGATCAACTTCAACACGCCATCGATGTCGACCGACGCGGGAATCCTAGTCGGCAGCCCGAGCGTTTCGATCCGACACTCGATCGCTTCGCAATCGTTCCCCGAGAGAAGGCCCACTCGGTGAGACAGTCGGGAGGCGATGACCATGCCGATGGCGACGGCTTCTCCGTGCAGAAGCGGTGAAGGGCCAGCCAAGGCGATCGATTCGATCGCGTGACCGGCGGTGTGACCGAAATTGAGGATCTTGCGCAGCCCGGACTCACGAACGTCGCGCGAAACCACCTCCGACTTGATCTCGACCGAGCGCCGGACGATCGACTCCAGCCCACCGATCCGAGCGTCTGACGTCACCGCCAGGTCGAGCGAGTTGAAGTAGTCGCGATCTCGAATCAACCCGTGCTTGAGGACCTCGGCAAAACCCGAGCGATAGTTGCGTCTATCGAGCGTGGTCAATGTCTCGAGATCGATGATCACGCCGCGCGGCGCCGCGAACGCGCCGATACGGTTCTTCCCGTGACGGAAGTCGACCCCGACCTTGCCGCCGACACTCGCGTCGACCTGTGCCAGGAGGGTGGTGGGTACTTGGATGAAATCGATGCCGCGCAGAAAACACGCCGCCGCAAATCCGCCGAGATCGCCAACGACCCCGCCGCCGAAGTTGATCACCACCGAATTGCGATCCAACTGGTGATCTTCGAACGCTTGCCAAACGTCGCGGGTGGTCTCCAGAGTCTTGTGCGACTCACCAGAGGGGATGACGATCCACGGCGTCGCGTCGGGCAGTGCTTCCACCGCCTCGACGCGAGGCCGCCAGAGGGGCTCGACCACGCCGTCGCTGACGACGACGACACGAGACGCTTCTGCGGTCCACTCCCGAACCGTCGACAGTACGCCGCGCCCGATGACGACGTCGTAATGAGCTTCGGCCGCGGCGGGCAGCTGGACGCGGACCCGAGTCATGGGTCCCCTACTCGCCGGCCGGTTCGATCATCGCTCCCGCAACTTTGCCTTGGCTCAGCTCTTGGTCGACCATCAACAGGCCAACTCCGCTGTCGCCGACCAACCGCAGTCGACCGAGCAATGCCTGAACCATGTTCTCTTCTTCGACCTGCTCGCTGACGAACCACTGCAAAAGAATCTGGGCCGGACGATCCCGCGCCTTGTCGGCAAAGTCGCAGAGATCGCTGATCGCCTTCGTGACCAACTTTTCGCTCTCGTGGACTTCGGTGACGAGCGCAGTAACCGATTCCCACTTCGTCGGCGGCTTGGCGATGGCCGGCAACACGGGATGTTGATCCCGTTCCAAGAGGTGGTCGATGAACTTCTGGGCGTGGGCCAGCTCTTCTGTCGATTGATCGCGCATCCACGACGCAAAGCCGGGCAAGTCGTTCAAGTCGAGCCAGTGGCTCATCGCGGCGTAAGTGTAGAAGGCCTCAAACTCGAGTTCGAGGTGACCGTTGATCGCTTGGAGTAGCTCGGGGTTCATGGTGACGTCCTCTCGAAGGGCGTGGCTGCATAGATGCCAAAAGCCCAGCCAAACGGCAAGCCCAGCGCCCAACTTCGCGATTCGAAGGGTGCGCAGCGGAGAGTTTTCTCAGAGGTTGACCCGTGACGGATACGATCGTCGGCTAGAGGCCCGGACTATTCATCAGGCGGAGTCGTTACGCGCCCGAAAGGGCGCGAATCGCACCGAGCGCAGACAGCGAAGGACAATCGAGGGATGATCAACGGAACACAGGCTGCGATTTCCGTGAAGATCCAGGCACGACGCCGCAGTCGACCTAGTGGTCTTCAAGAAGGAGTAACGCAGAGATTCGCGGGAAGCGCAGCCTGCGCGGCTT
>JAJFFE010000302.1 GCA_021776775.1 Planctomycetota bacterium
GAAATCGCAGCCTGTGTTCCGTTGATCATCCCTCGATTGTCCTCCGCTTGTCCGCGCTCGGTACGATTGGCGCCCTTTCGGGCGCGAAACGACTCCGCCTGACGAATAGTCCGGGCTAGGGCCGCCACGATGGTGATAAGATATCAAACTCGATCGGGTTACGCTGCTATCAGTTGCTGATTGATTGAGGTGTTCGAATGGCGTCGAAGCGCGGTCCCAGAGGCTGGACGAAGCGAGTAGAGGAGCGCTCTGCTGAACGTGCTCTCGTTGTGACGCGTGCTCGCGTCGGTCCTCGATGGCGAGGACGCGCTCAGTGACGATCCGAGTGTCCGGTCTCGTTCTGAGTTTGACCAGCTCCGCCGTGACAACGCACTTCTCAAAGAGGAGTTTGCGACTCAAAGACGCTCGTATGGGGCGAGTTCATCCTCGGCGACGATCGCACTACACAGCCACAGAACGCATGGCGATCCTCGAACTCAAGGCTTCCCGAGGATGGTCGACTCAAGAGGCGGCCGACCTGCTCCACGTGACCCCTGCGACGATCAGCTCTTGGCAACGCCGGGCAGATGATCCCGACTCGGCTGGTTTGCTTGAGTTGCGGGAGCCTGCAAGACAAGTTCCCGCCGTTCGTTCGTGTTGCGGTCAAGCGACTGAGGCTGCTGTGTTCGCGACTCGGCAGATTGCCGAGCGATGCCACGTTGGGCTGTGACGTGCCGGAGTATTGAGTGCTGTGTTGTTGAGTCACGGATCGTCGAGCAGAACGGTCGGACTCCGGCGCGGCGACCCCTTCCGGACGGTGGCCGCTCGGGGCATGCTGTGGTTCCATCGCGTTTGACCGTTTGCGGATTGCCCGTTTGACTCATTGACCCTTTGACCTGGCCGAAGGCATCACCCCACGCGATCACCGCGTGGGAGTCACCATGGCCGAGCCTCGAGCGCTCGGTGTTCAACCCCTCGGGTCACCCCGGTACATTCCGCGCCCCACGGGCAACGTGCTGACCCGCATCGTCGAGGATCACCTAGACGAGCTGCGCCCCGATGCACTCTGGCCCGACGACTGACGCGTGACAAAACGGAGTTGCAACTCAACATTCCATCGCGCCTCCGCGCGAACGCGCCCACTCCCCGTCTCGATAGCGACCGCGACAGGCCACCCGAGCCCCGCCGAGCGCTCAGCGGGGCTCGGACGACGAAGGGCTCGTCGTTTGGATCGACTCTCGTCGGTTCCGTCGCCGTTTCGCACCGGCTCGGGTTCGGTTCGGGGTCAGCGCGCGCCCCACGCTCCACACACGACCCGCGGGTGGTTCCACAACCCGCTGTGCGCAAACTCCTTGAGTCGAGACTTCCTATCGGTCGTTCTCAGACTGGATCAGTGTCGTTGATCCAGAGCCGTTCATGAAGCCGCCGAACATGACTTGCCCGGCTGAGGAGTGCGGTCCCGAGTGTTGCGTGGTGCGGCATGGGTTCCAGAAGACGAAGACGGGCCGTCGCCGGAGATATCGCTGTCGAGGATGCGATCGTACGTTCACCGCGAGAACGAACTCGACGTACAAGGGACTTCACTGCTCTTCGACGAAGTTCGATCTCGTCGCGCACCTCAGTGTCGAGGGCATGAGCCAATCCGCCATCGCAAGGGTGGTCGGCGTCGCGCGAAGCACGGCCATTCGCTGGCTTGATCGAATGACCGAGCGGGCTCGCGTGTTCAACGAGCGCCATCTCAAGAACGTCACTGTTCGTGAGCTTCAGGCCGACGAACTCCGCACGTTCATCGACTCCAAGAAGAACGAGAAGTGGGTTTTCGCTGCTCTCGAGGTAGGTTCGCGCTTGTGGTTGAGCACGGTCGTGGGTCGCCGGAGTTATAGAAACACTGAAGCTCTGTTTCGAGACGTGATTCGAAAGTCCGACGAGATCGCCTTCGCTCTCCTGACGACCGACGGGTTCGTTTACTACCAGCGCGTGATCTGGAACCTCTTTGGTCCCGCGGTTCTGTACGGCGTTGTCCAGAAGACGCGTCGCGAGGACCGGGTGATTCGCGTCGAGCGCGAAGAACGCATCGGTGCTCACTGGCGAATCCGCGAGGCGCTCCTCGAGTCCGAAGATTCGGAGACACTGAACACGTCCTTCATCGAGCGGCTCAACCTCTTCATTCGACATGCGTCCTCGTACTTGGGTCGACGAACCCTGTGCCATGCGCGAGATGAAGAGCGGCTTGACGATCACCTCGCTCTGGTCCAATGGTATTACAACTTTGGGAGATCTCATGCGGCGCTTCGATTTGGACGCGAAGTTCGCACACCGGCGATGCAAGCGGGGCTGATGTCGAGGAAGCTGACCTTCCGGGATCTCTTCGTCCTGCACATCGTCGAGATGTTCCAGAGCATGGAGCACGAAGAAGGTGTCCGGAAGTCGTCGCTCGTCATCGACTCTGTAGCCAACCTGCTCGAGGAGAAACGTGTCGGCGATGCGGCGTGAATCAACACAGTTCGAGTCAAGCACCAGAAACAAGCGGTACTTGATTCATGATCGCGACGACAAGTACACACCCCAGTTCCTTCGTAGCCTACGCGACTCCGGCGTGAAGAACGTCAAGCTCCCCCACCGATCACCGGCTCTGTCTCCGCGCTACGAGTAATTTCGTCGACAAGATCGCAGCGCAGTCCGATCAGGATTCTGTATCGGAGTCGAGCTTCTCAAGGCGCTCGACATCCGCCAGATCCTGGAGTCGCCCCGCAGCCCGTTTGTTGATGATCAAATCGGAACGCGAGAGAACGGAAACCGGAAGGTCCGCGAACTGCGTAGCTAGCCGAGCTGGCCATGCGTCGTCGAAAGCCACTCCGTCGATGGCTGTGAGGACGTCGATGCGAAGCGGAGGTACGCCGATCTGGAATATCAAACCCGGCGTGGCAAGGTCAGAAACC
Organism: Planctomycetota bacterium; assembly: GCA_021776775.1. Classification (GTDB taxonomy): domain Bacteria; phylum Planctomycetota; class UBA8108; order UBA1146; family JAJFFE01; genus JAJFFE01. The sequence goes on from JAJFFE010000302.1 coordinate 2,919, forward strand.
GTAAGATCGTGTAGAGGGGCGCCAAACTCTGCGAGTGCCGCGAGTACCCGAGGCGCGTTTGCTTCTGATGGCCGCACCCAGATGTCTAGATCCTTTGTCGCCCGCACATGGCCATGGGCTGCCAGAGCGTGAGCACCCACCACCAAGTATTCAACTTCGTGCGCGTTGAACGCGGACAACAGCTCGCTGAAGTCGGAGTGCACTCGGGTCCCCCCCGTTCCAGGCCAGGCAGGTCATTGTCAAAGTCCAGACTGCTTCGATCCGCTCTTCCGGTGTTGAATCCGGCCAGTCATCTTGCCCGGCCGGTGACTCACCGGACCTGGAGATCGTTACGGTCATTCGCTGCTTCTTCATGCCTCTATTGTACCTGTGTGCAGTCACGAAACGATGGCAGTTCGGTGACTTTATTGGTGGACGAATCGCCATCTTCGGCGTGATGAGTGGGCAGTGCTGTGGGGGCCCAACGATTCTCTTAGCTCTAGCCCGGACTATTCATCAGGCGAAGCCGCGCAGGCTGCGCTTCCCGCGAATCTCTGCGTTACTCCTTCTTGAAGACCCCTAGGTCGACTGCGGCGTCGTGCCTGGATCTTCACGGAAATCGCAGCCTGTGTTCCGTT